>JALVLL010000038.1 GCA_027027485.1 Candidatus Bipolaricaulota bacterium
CCTGAGGAAGGAGTCGGCCACCACCGACCCCATGGGGCCGAGGAACAGGATAGCCGCGAGCACGAGGTAAGCCAACCATAGGATATGCCGCGGGCTGGAGAAAAGCGGCGTTTTCGGAAGGCCCCGGCCCCCCTCCACCCGAGTGGAGAAGGCGCCTCCCCCGCGGATGTAGAGGTAAACGAGGAGGAGGGATATCCCAAGCTCCAAAAGCGCCAGGGCCGCGGCCTCGGGGATCGCGTTGTGCACCCTGGCGTAGAGGTAGACCCCCACCTCCAGGGTGGCGTAGCGGGCCCCCCCGATGGTCAAGGGTATGGCGAAGGAGAGGAAGCAGAAAACGAAGACCAATGAAGCCGCCGAGGCGATGGAGGGAAGGAGCACAGGCAAGGCAACGGTGGCGAAGGCCCAGAAGGGGCCCGCCCCAAGGGTCCTGGCCGCCTCCAGGGGCTCGGGGTCCATTCCCTCCCAGGCCGCCGCCACGAACCGGGCGAATACGGGGGCGTTATAAAAGGCATGCGCTAGAACCACCCCCCACATCGAGTAAAGGAGCCGGAGGGGCGGCTCCCCGAGGCCGAACACGGACATCAGGGCCCGGTTGAGGTACCCGGAGCGCCCGAAGAAGAGCACGAACCCCAGGGCCACGGTGATGGGGGGAAGCACGAAGGGGACCAAGGTGAATGCCCGCAGGAACTCCTTCCCCCTGAACTCGTACCGCGCGATGAGCCACCCCAAGGGGAACCCGAGGACGAAGCTAAGGACCGTGGATATCAGGGCCTGCTCCAGGGTGAAGCGGATGAGGTGGCCGACATAGGGATCGGAGAGGATCCCCGCGAGCCTCTCCAGGCTGAAGCCCCCATCCCCACTGACCCCGAGGCGCAGGACCTCCCACAGGGGCCTGAAGAACCCGAGGGCGAGGAAGAGAGCGATAGACAGGAAAACGAATGCCCCGAGGATGTATCCCGGACGCAGGGCAAAACCCATCGGTGTACCGCGCATCGACCGATGGTAAAACAAATCGAGACGGACCGCCGACTCGCTTCATGAGAGGCCCGGTCGAAATGAAAAGGGCCTGGACCGTGTACACGGTCCAGGCCCTTTCGTAAACCCGATTCCCTTACTTGACCTCCACCACCCAGACGGAACGGACCTGGCAGTCCTTCACGGCCCAGATCTCTATGGCGCCTTCGGCCACGTCCCCGTTCTCATCCCAGGTGATCGGGCCGGAGACGCCCTGGTAGTTGATGTCCTTGCCTTCGGCCAACAACGCGAAGGCTTTGTCGAGCTCCCCGTAGGTGACCTCGATCCCGGGCGGGTTGGCGACCTCGCGGAGCTTGGCCTGGATCGCCGGGCCGGAGGCCTCGCCCGCGGCGGCGATGGCCAAGGCGATAAGGACCACGGCGTCATAGGCCTCGGCGCGGAACGGGATCCCGCTGGGCCCGAAGATGGACTCGTAATCCGCCTCGAAGGCCGCCCGTGCCGCCACCACCAAGGCGCCGGGGGCGGTGCCGAAGCTTCCCTCCAGGTACTGCTCGTCACATGGCCCCTCCGCCGGACAGGCCGGGCCCGGGGTCACGCCCTCGCCCTTCATGCCATCCGGGAAGAGGAACTCGCCTTCATATCCCTGCTCCAGGGCCTCGATGATGATCTTGTTCCCATCGATGGGGTAACCGATCAGGTTGATGACGTCGGGATCACCGGCCAGGGCCTGCTCCACCTCGCCGCGGTAGGATGGCTTGTTCTCCTCGTAGGGGATCATGGCGGTGACCGCATGGTCCTCATCCTCGAAGTTCGCCTTGAACACCTCGGCCAGCCCCCGGCCGTAGGCGTTGTTGACGAAGATGATGGCCACCTTCTTGTACCCCAGGTTCCTGGCCAGCCGTGCCTGTACCACGCCCTGGAGGGCGTCCGAGGGGCAGGTCCGGAAGACGAAGTCGTTGTCCTCGAGTTCGGTTATCGCCGGGGAAGTGGAGGAGGGCGAGATAAGCGGGACCCGGGCGGGGATCGTCACGCTGGAGACCGCGAGCGTCACCCCGCTGGCCAGGGCGCCCACGATGGCCACGACGCCATCGATCTCGATGAGCTTGGCCGCCGCATCCCGGCCCACGTCCGGGGATGTGGCGGTGTCACGGACGACGAGCTCCAGCGGACGCCCCAACACCCCTCCCAGCTCGTTTATCTGCTGTACGGCGAGCTTCGCCCCTTTGACGATCTCCTTCCCGTAGGGGGAGAGGGGTCCGGTGAGGGGAAACAGCCCTCCGATCTTGATCGGCTCCGCCCCCAGGACCAACGCCGCCCCGAGGACTCCAAGGACCAACGCGATACCGATTCTCCTCATCCTGCCTCCTTGTCCGTAAAATAAAAAACGGAGCTTTATCAGCTCCGCTTTCGGCACCGCTCACCCACTGCAGGGGAGCAGTGCCCTACACCATAAGGAACAGATAAACCGTCAGATGTAGGCCCCGATACACCACCCCCTTTTCCACCGCCTCTATCCCGAGTTTCATGTCCATATCCCTATATATGACACGCTCCGCTTTCCCGTCAAGGGCCACCGATGCCATCGCGGATGGGTTCGCGTTTATCTTGACGGCTCATGGGGAATGGCGTATATACTGATCGATGTTGCGTCGCAAAGGAGCCCGGAAGATGGAAGCGATCGGGGAGGTGATACCGGCAATCCTCCGCTTGTTTACGGGCTGAAAAGCCCATTGGCGGTATGCCAATGGGTCGACATGGGCGGCACGCGGTGCCGCGTTTTTATTTTGGGGTAAGGCCATGCTGGAAGTGAAAGGGGTTAGCAAGAGGTTCGGAGGGCTATGGGCGGTGAGGGATTGCTCCTTGCGGGTGGAGGAGGGGACTATTACCGGACTCATCGGCCCCAACGGGGCGGGGAAGACGACCCTGTTCCACCTGATCAGCGGCTTCTACCGGCCGGATAGGGGCAAGATCCTCTTCCGGGGACGCGATACCACGGGCTGGCCCCCTTACAGGCTCTACCATTTCGGCCTTTACCGTACCTTTCAGATCCCGCGGATCTTCGGGGAGATGACGGTCCTGGAGAACCTCATGGTGGTCCCCAAATCCCAGGCGGGGGAGAGGATATGGAACCCCCTCATGCGCCCCTCCCTGGTGTGCCGTCAGGAAAGGGACCTGCGGATGAAGGCCGAGGAGGTACTGAAGTTCGTGGGCCTGGACCACCTCCGGGACGAGCCGGCCCGGACCCTTTCCGGGGGACAGAAGAAGCTCCTGGAGCTCGCCCGGGCCCTGATGGCCGACCCGGTGATGGTGCTCCTGGACGAGCCCGGCGCCGGCGTCAACCCCACCCTCATGAAGAAGCTCGCCCAAAAGATCCGGGAGCTGGCGAGCGAGTGGGGGATCACCGTGTTCCTCATCGAGCACGACATGGACCTCGTGATGAGCCTCTGTAACCCGGTGATCGTGATGAGCGAGGGAAGGGTCCTGACCATGGGCAGCCCCGCCGAGGTGCGGGAGAACCCCAACGTGATCGAGGCCTATCTCGGCGGACAGTATGCCGCTGCTTGAGGCACGGGAGATCTACTCCGGTTACGGGGATATGGAGGTCCTCCATGGGGTCTCCGTCGAGGTGGACAAGGAGGAGATCGTCACCATCATCGGCCCCAATGGCGCGGGGAAATCCACCCTCCTCAAGACGATCTTCGGCCTGTTACGCCCTTGGCGGGGGCGGGTGTTCCTCGACGGCCGGGAGGTGACCGGCTTCCCCCCGTACAAGCTCGTGCGTCTCGGGATGTGTTACGTCCCCCAGGTGGACAACGTCTTCCCCTCCCTCACCGTCCAGGAGAACCTGGAGATGGGGGCCTTCGTCCTCCGTGGCGATATCAAGCCCCGGCTGGAGCGCGTCTACGAGCTCTTCCCCGTGCTCAGAAAACGCCGCCGCCAACGGGTGGGGAAGATGTCCGGGGGGGAAAGGCAGATGGTGGCCATGGGGAGGGCACTGATGCTCGACCCCGTGATCCTCTTACTGGATGAGCCCACGGCCGCCCTGGCCCCGAACCTGGTGGAAAGCGTGTTCCAAAGTATTCAAGCCATCAGGGATTCAGGCGTCTCCATCCTCATCGTGGAGCAGAACGCCAAACAGTCTCTCGCCATCTCCGACCGGGGTTACGTGTTGGTGGACGGCAGGAACCGCTTCCACGGGACCGGGAGGGAGATCCTGGAGAACGAAGAGATCGGGAAGCTCTTCCTGGGAGGCTGAGGGATGTGGGAACGGCTGCCCCAGCTCGTGGCATACGGTCTCGTCTCGGGGAGCGTGATCACCCTGGGCGCCATCGGCCTCTCCCTCACCTACAGCATCCTCAGGTTCGCCAACTTCGCCCACGGGGACCTGATGACCACGGGGGCGTATATCGCCTGCGGCTTCCTGCTCCTCTTCCGCTCCCTGGGGATCCTGGGGGGGAGGTTCGGCAAGCTGTCCTTCGGTCCCGCGATGGTCCCGGCCTTCCTCCTCGCTGCGGTGGGGGCGGCGGCCGTGGCGATCCTGATCGACCGCATCGTCTACAGGAGGCTCAGGAGGACACGGCCGGTGATGCGGCTCATGGCCTCGGTGGGCGTGGCGTTCGTGTTACGCAACCTCATCCTCTTCTCCGCTGGGGCCGACCCCTACTATTACTCCCGCAAGATACAGCGGGCGATCTACATCCTCGGGGTGAAGCTGAAGGCCGACCAGATCTTCATCATAGGCTTCGCGGCCGTGCTGGTCCTCCTCCTCCACCTCTTCCTCACCCACACCAAGGTGGGCAAGGCGATGCGCGCCATGGCGGACAACCCCGAGCTCGCGCAGGTGAGCGGGATAAACACCGAGCGCATCATCGCCTGGACCTGGGGGATCGGCGCGGCCCTGGCCGCGGCAGGGGGGGTGCTCTCGGGGATAGAGAACAAGCTCATCACCCCGCAGCTGGGGTGGCAGGCCCTCCTGCCCCTTTTCGCCGCGGTGATCCTCGGGGGGATCGGGAGCCCCTACGGCGCCATGGCCGGGGGGATGCTCATCGGGATCGCGGAGGAGATATCGACCGCCTTCGTCTCCACCGCCTATAAGCCCGCCATCGCCTTCGGCATCCTCGTTTTGATGCTGATCCTGCGCCCGCAAGGGCTCTTGGGGAGGAGATGATGGAGATACTGGTGGGGATCCTCAATTACCTCGTCTTCTTCTCCATCACCGCGGGGATCTACGCGATCCTCACGCTGGGCCTCAACGTGCAGTGGGGGTATACCGGGCTTTTCAACATCGGGATTGCGGGATTCTACGCCATCGGGGCCTACGCTTCTGCGCTGATCTCCGGCCCCCCTCCCGGGAGCCTCGATTGGAGGGTCTTCGGGGGATGGATGCTCCCCTTCCCGGTAGGGGTCCTGGGGAGCGCGGTGGTGGCCGCCATCCTGGCCCTGTTCATCGGTTGGATCACCATCAGGCTCCGGGAGGATTACCTCGCCATCGCCACCATCGGGATCGCGGAGGTGCTGCGCCTGATCATCAAGAACGAGGCCTGGCTCACCAACGGGGTTTGGGGGATAAAGAACATCCCCTCGCCCCTTTTCCCCACGATCCAGAGGGGGGTCGCGGGGTTCGTCTCCTCCCATCCCGGCCTCCCCGATTGGGCCCGCAGGATGCTGGAGGGGGCGTACAACTGGTTCTACCTGGCATTGGTGCTCCTTTTCCTTTTGGCCCTCTATTGGCTCCTGGAGAGGGTCCTGCGTTCCCCCTGGGGCCGGGTGCTCCGGGCGATCAG
>JALVLL010000039.1 GCA_027027485.1 Candidatus Bipolaricaulota bacterium
CCGGAGGCCCGGCGTGGAGCCTGAATTCCCGGGCGAATTCGGTCCCATCGCCCATCACCACGGTGACCGAGCCGGTGTAGTCGCCTTCCCCTTGGTACTTGTGTGCGGGGTTATCCCCGAAGGGGGTCTCGTGGCTTTCCCCGTCGCCGAACTCCCAGCGGACCCTTTCCGGGGTGATCCCACAGGGGTCATCGACCTGACAGGAGAAGCGGAAGAGCTCCGGGGAGAGGTGGCGGGCATCCACCGTGATCTCGGGGGAACGGACGGAGACCGGAACGGTGCCCTCCGCGGGGATGGGGACCGCATGGCCGGCCACCTCGACCATCACCTTTACTTCGTACTCCCCCGGCTCCGCGAACACGTGCTCCACCGCCTTCCCCGTGGCCACAGCTCCATCGCCGAAATCCCAGCGATATACAAGTTCCGATCCCCTCAGGGCTTCCGGGGGCGAGGCATCGCACAGGAAACGGACCGGCCTCCCGTTGGGATGTACACAAACGGGATCCGCCCACACGCGTTCGATCTCGGGGGGCTCGAGGCACAGCTCCCCTTCTGCTGACGCGGAGAAGTCGGGACATCCGGCGACGTTCACGGATAGGGTAACGTCATACGTATCCCCCGGGGCATAGCTGTGTGCCAACGTACCCTTGAGGCGGTAAGTGCCATCCTCCTTTCGCGGCCTGAGATCATCGTTGAAGGACTCCCCATCCCCGTAATCGACATGCAGAGACACCCAACGGTTCCAGCCCAGGGGATCCTCGATCACATACGATATGCGTGCCGACACCCGCTGTGGGACCCCGCCGTACGACTCCGGTTCCACGGAAAGGGAGACGATACGGGGCACCCGGTTGGGCACGGTCACCATGAGAAGCTCCTCCCCGCCGGCGTGGCCGAGGAAGTAAGCGGCGTCCTTATCCATGGCGATCCCGAAGACGCGCACCGGAACGGGACAGCCCGAGGGCTCGCCGGTGCGGGCATCGAGGATGATGAGCCCCTCCTCCCTCCCCACGTAGAGCCTGCCATCGGTGGTGAGGAGGAGCGGCGTGGGATCGTCCCTCGCCGCGGTGCTGTATGTGCTTACGCGCACCGACCACACGGTCCTCCCGCGGGATCCCGTGTCCAAGGCCTCCAGCCAGTAACCGTCCTCCTGAGGGACCACCAAATAAAGGCGTCCTTTGGGGTCGAGAACCGGGGGACCGAGGAGCTCGAAAACCCCAGGGCTTGAGCCCGAGGGCGCGGCGTCGAGCGTCCTCCTCCAAAGCACCCTCCCCTTGGCCCCGTCCAACGCCATGACCTCTGCGGCACCGTTCGGCCGCCTGGCAATGACGAAAACGCGGCGCCTTCCTGCCAAAATGTCGATGCTGGACTCCTCCGTGAGCGGGATCCCAATGGGGGTGTTCCATCTCTCCTTCCCATCCGGGGAAAGGGCCTTAACGGAATATCCCTTGGACTTCCAGGTGGAAACGATGTAAAGCCAGCCGTTTTCGCCTACGGCGGGACGGAACTCGGAAGAGAACGGCTCGGGTACCGCGGACGTCCCGATCCGCCGATGTCCCGGCGATGGCCCGAGCACCGTCCAAAAGCTCCTGTAGTAGAGATAGAGGTTCCCCCGCGGGCCGACGAGGATGTCCCCCACGTAATCGGCGAGGTAGGGAAAGGCGCCCTCGGGGCACATCTGGGCGGCGTATTCCGGCGGGAGGAGCTCATCGCAAGCGGGCTGCCACAGGATCTTCCCCGTCCCGGGATCCAATCCCACGGGGTTCCCCTCGGCGTCGTAGGCGTAGACCGTCCCGTCCGGCCCGATGGCGGGCCGAAAGCGGAACTCGTTGAAAAGGGGAAATATCCAAAGGACCCGGGAGCCTTCGGGGTCGACGGCCACGAGG
>JALVLL010000040.1 GCA_027027485.1 Candidatus Bipolaricaulota bacterium
CCCTCTCCCCCTCCACCCAGGCGAGGTAGTCCCCGGGGAGGATCCCCTCGTCCTTCGCCCGCTGGATGAGGGATATCACCGGCTGGACGAAGCGGAGAGGGTTCCGGGCGGCCCGGGGCCTGAACCTCTTCAGGGGGAGCCGCCAGAGGTTATCCAGGAGAAAGATCCGCTGGTCCCACTCATCTAGCACCTTGAAGTCGTGGGGGAGCTTGGCCAGGGGGGCGTTCTCCTGGAGGATCCGCTGGCACACCGAGTGATACGTGGAGACCCAGGCATCGAGGGCCGCGTACCCCACCCACTCGTAAGCCCGATCCAACATCTCCTCCGCGGCCCGCTCGGTGAAGGTGAAGACCAGGAGCTGACTGGGCCTCTGGACGAACCCTTCCGCGATGAGGAAGGCCACCCTCCTTGTGATGATGGTGGTCTTCCCGGTGCCCACCCCCGCCAGGACGAGGAGCGGCCCCCGGCCGTGGGTGACCGCCTCCTTCTGCCTGGGGTTGAGGCCCTCCAGGATCTCCATCGGGAAAGTATAACCGCGGGCCCGCCGCCGATTTATTTGCCATTTACAAAATCACAGCGGGCGGAGAGGGGACAATCAGTGCAGCGTGGGCGTGCCCGGCAGTGCTCCTTCCCGTGGCGCACCAGGAGGGCGTGGTACTCCTTGTAGAGATCGGGATCGCGCGGGAGACTTTCCTCGAACATCCGCTTGAGCTCTTCATACAGCTCGTCGCCCCGGATGAGCCCGAGGCGCGAGAGGATCCTGCGGGTGTAGGCGTCTATCACGAAGGAGGGCTTCCCCGCGGCATAGAGGGCGATGGAGTCGGCCGTCTCGGGTCCGATCCCCGGGACGGAAAGGAGTTCCTCCCGGAGCCTCCGCAGGGGGAGGGAGAAGAGCCCCTCGAGCCCTCCGTGCTTCCCGATGAGCCCCAGGAAGGCCCGCAGCCTCCGGGCCTTTTGGCGGAAGAAGCCCGCGGGGCGGATGAGCCGCGCTATCTCGGCCTCCGAAAGCCGGGAAAGCGCTTCCGGGGAGAGGACGCCGGCGGCCTTCAGGTTCGCGATGGCCCGGGCGGCGTTTCCCCAGTTGGTGGCCTGGGTGAGGATGGCGCCCACGGCCACCTCGAAGGCGCTCTCCCCGGGCCACCAACCCTGGGGTCCATAGGCGCTGAGGAGTTCCCGGAAGATCGCGAGGAGGACCTCCCCTTTTCCCACGGGCCCGGATTTTATCCCGCCGCGGCTGAAAAGACCGCCCTTCGGGGGTATCTTCCCAAAGGATGGGCACCCCGTTGCTTTTCGTCGGCGAGTGGGCGGAGATCGCGGCCCGGGAGGAGGCGGCCCGGGCCTTGGGCCTCGGATCCTTCCCCCAGGCCCATCCCGACCTCATGGTCCTCGCCCCATCGGGAGGAGGCACCATCGGGATCGAGGCGGTGAGGGAGGCCATCGCCTGGGTCCGCTACCGACCGCTTATGGCCCCGGCGAAGGTGGTGCTCATCGGGCCCGCGGAGCGTCTCACCCACGAGGCAGCTAGCGCCCTCCTCAAATCCCTGGAGGAGGCTCCCGAGTACACACGCTATGTCCTCTTCGCCTCCTCCGCGGATCGCGTCCTCCCCACCGTGAGGTCCCGCTGCCGCCCTGTCCGGCCGCGTATAGGCCGCTCCTGGTGGGAGGGGAAGCTCGCGGAGCTTGGATACGGGCCGGAGGAGCGGGATTACCTCCTTGGCCTCCTGGACTTGGACCCCGCGGCCCTGGAGGGGTTCCTCTCGGAGCGGCGCCATCCCCTGGAGGAGGAACGCTCCGCCCGGGAGGAGATGGAGGGACTTCCCCCGGGGGAGCTCATCGCGCGGTTCATCGCCTACTCCCGCGACCCCATCCGCCGCCGAGTGGCGGCCTCCCTCTTCCTCGAGCGGATCCATGAGGTCACGGTCGCGGAGCTCTTCTCCGCGGCCGAGAGGCTCTCCCGGGCCGGGAGGGAGGCCTCCTCGAGGTTCCTTGCCGAGTGCCTCGGGTTCCTTTACAGTGCCGGAAAAGCCACGGGGGATCTCGCGCGGAAGGTCTCCCTGGCCAAAGGAGAGATCGAAGCGAACGCGAACACGAGGCTCCTTTTGGAGACGGTGCTCTTGGGGTGGAAATGGGAACGACCACGGTGAGGAAGCTGGTCGGATGGAACGACTGCCACGCCGCTCGGGTGCCCGAGGGGGCTTCCCCCAAGCCCGGGGAGGTGTGGCTCGAGGAGGAGGACGGGAGGACCTGGCTCGTGGAGGTGAGGGCCTGCCGGGCCCCCGGGGAAGGGGGGAAGGCGGTCCTCGTGAGGCCCGCGGAGGAACGGGAGATCCATGCCTTCCAGGAGGGGCAGCGCATCGCCGAGGACCGGCGGCGCATCGCCCAGAGGGAGGCCCGCGCCATGAAGCTCCCCATGCGGTTCGTGGCCGCGGAACAGTCCCTCCATGGCGACTTCATCCGCCTCTTCTTCATCTCCCCCCAGAGGGTGGACTTCAGGAAGTTGGTGCGGAACCTCTCCCGTGCCTTTCAGGCCAGGGTGGAGCTCCGGCAGATAGGGCCACGGGATGCCGCCAGGATGGTTGGGGGAATAGGGGTCTGCGGCCGGGAGCTCTGCTGCAGCACCTTCCTGGGGGAGTTCAAGTCCATCACCCTGAAGATGGCCTTCGATCAGAGCCTGGTCATCGCCCCCCAGAGGATGACCGGCCCCTGCGGGAGGCTCAGGTGCTGCCTTGCCTACGAGCACCCCTTCTACCGGGAGCTCCTCCGGGGGCTTCCCAAGGTGGGGAAGCGGGTATCCTCCGGGGAAACCACGGGGAGGGTGGTCTCATACAACATCTTCACCCGCACCGCGGTGATCGAACAGAAGGACGGGACCAAGGTCGAGGTCCCCTGGGACCGTATCAGGCCCCTTTCGCCATCGCAGGAGGAACCCCCACCAGCTGAACCGTCTGGGTAGGGAAGGCGAACTCGATCTCGGCCTCCTCGAAACGCCGCTTTATCTCCAGGTTGATCTCCTCCGTGGCCTTGAGGAACTCTTCCCAGTCGGTGTACTTGCACCAATGGACCACCTCGATGTTTAGGGAATAGGGGCCGTACTCCTTGAAGTAGGCCCGGTAATTGGCGGTGCTGGGGTGGTTCGCCAGGATCTCCCGGAGGATCCTTAGGGCCTCCAGGATCTTCTCATAGGGCGTGTCGTACACGATCCCGATGACGAACTGGTTCTTGATGGTGGGGCGTTTGGCGACGTTGTTGATCACCGTGTTGGCCATGGTGCGGTTGGGGATGGAGACCAGGGTCCCGTCCAGGGTACGGACCCGGGTGGAGCGGAGGCCGATGGCCTCGATGGTCCCCTTTATCCCCAGCTGGTCGAAGTCCACCCGGTCACCCACCTCACAGGGTCGGTCCACCAGGATCGCCAAAGCCCCGATGAAGTTGGACAGGGTTTCCTGGGCCGCGAGGGCCACGGCCAGGCCCCCGATCCCCAGCCCCGCCAGGAGGCTCGTCACGTTGTAGCCCAGGTTCTGCAGGATGAGGAGGACCCCGATGGCCCAGATGAAGATCTTGATCACCCGGGAGAGGATGGGGATCACCTGGTCGTCGAGCCGTGTCTCGGTGCGGCGGGCCCGCTCCCTCCAGATGGAGAAAAGGAGATCGGTGATCTTGGTGACGATGTAGATGAACAACACCGTGAAGGCGGCGACGAATACCCCCCTCACCACCCCGGCGGCGGCCTCGGGGAGGACGAAGAGGTTGACCCCGGCCCAGAGGGCGAGGAGGTAGAGGACCCCTCCCAAGGGCCTCCTCAGCAGCCCCCGGATGACCTTGGCGATCCCCTCGGGCAGGGGCCTCATCCTGAGGAAACGCTCGCCCACCCATCGCAGGGCGGCATGTACCACGACCGCGAGGAGGATCAGGCCGAAGAAAGCCCCGTATTTCCAGACCGGATTGCCGAAAAGCATCTACGCCTCCATCAGCACCAAACCCGGGATCCCCTTGAGCCGGGGAAGCTCGGAGCTGGGCACCACAAGACGTACCACTATCCCCCGCTCCCCGTTGCCGATAACCTCGAGCCTACCTAGCTTCCCCAGGACCCCCAATACGCCGCTTTTCTCGTAGGGGACCAGCGCTTTAAGGTCCACCCACCGGTCCCCCAGTGCCTCGATGATAGCACGCTTCAGCTCATCCATCCCCCACCCGTGCTTCGCCGAGACCTCGACGTAGTTCCCCAGCTCGAGCTTCAGTTCCTCCAGGAGCCCCTCCTGACGGGAGTCCCGCACCAAGTCCACCTTGTTCAGGACGTGGAGCACCGGCGGCCTGGGCTCGCCCGGGGAGAAGACCTCTTCGGCCAGGATCCTTCCCACCGCCCGGAAGTGCTCCATCACCCTGGGGGAGGAAGCATCGAGGACGTTCAAGAGGAGGTCCGCCTCCCGGGCGGACTCCATGGTGGCCCGGAAGGCGGGGATGAGCTGGTGGGGGAGCTTCCGGATGAAACCCACGGTGTCACTCAGGAGCACGAAGTGCCCGGCCTCCAGGGCCACCTTGCGGACCTTGGTATCCAGGGTGGCGAAGAGCTTGTCCTCCACCAGGACGTCCTCGCCGGTGAGGCGCCGGAAGAGGGTGGACTTCCCGGAGTTGGTGTAGCCCACGATGGCCACCTGGGGGAGGTGAGAGGACTTCCTGCGCTTCCTGCGGATCTCCCGGACGCGGTCCGCCTCCTTCAGGGCCCGGCGGATGGCCTGGATGCGCCGCTTTACCTTCCGGCGCTCGATCTCCATCTTGGTCTCGCCCGGCCCCATGGTCCCGATCCTTCCGCCCGGGTTGGTGAGGGCCTTCCCCCATCCGCGCATCCGGGGAAGCAGGTACTCCAGCTGCGCCAGCTCCACCGCGAGCTCCGCCTCCCTTGTGCCGGCCCTCTGGGCGAAGATGTCCAGGATGAGCTGGGAGCGATCGATGATCTTGAGGCCGGTTATCTCCTCGAGGTTACGGGCCTGGTCCGGGGAGAGCTGGTCGTTGAAGATGGCGGTATCGGCCCCGAGGGCCGCGGCCAGGTCCCGGAGCTCCTCGGCCTTGCCCCGGCCGATGAAGGTGGCGGGATCGGGGCGGGAACGCCGTTGGGTGAGGTGCCCCACCACCAGCACCCCGGCGGTGTAGGCCAGGGCCCTGAGCTCGTCGAAGGTCTCCCACTCCTCCTCGGCCGAACCCAGGGGGATGATCCCCACCAGGACCGCCCGCTCGCCCCCGTAGACCCGGGCCCGCTTTCCCAGGTAATCCTCGATCAGGTACTTGTGTCCTCCAGCCATACCTCGGCTCCGAGCTTCCGGAGCTTTCCCTCCATATTCTCGTATCCGCGCCCCAGGTGCTCCAACCCTCGGATCCTGGTGACGCCTTGGGCGGCGAGGCCCGCCAGGACCAGGGCCGCCCCGGCCCGGATATCCGCGGCCACCACCTCGGCCCCCTGGAGCCCTTCCACTCCTTCCACCACGATGGCCTGGCCCCGGACACCGATGCGTGCCCCCATGCGCAATAGCTCCCCCACGTGGCTGAACCGGGCCTCGAAGATCCTCTCCCGGATCACGCTGCGGCCTCGGGCCAACGAGAGGAAGGAGGTGATCTGGGGCTGTAGGTCGGTGGGGAAGCCGGGATAGGGGTAGGTTTCCACCTCGAGCCCCCTCCAGCCATCGGACCCGCTCACCCTCACCGAGTCCCGGGAGACCTCCACC
>JALVLL010000041.1 GCA_027027485.1 Candidatus Bipolaricaulota bacterium
CCCCAGAAGATCGCGGAGGATATCGCTGCGGCCCTTTCCCACCCCGCCTTCTCCCCCGAGGCCTTGGGTGGGTTCCTGAACTTGAGGACACGGCCCGAGGCCCTATACGGGATCCTCCGGGAGATCCTCGCCGAGGGGGAGCGCTACGGGGAGTGGACCCTGGGCGAGGGAAAGCCCCTCCAAGTGGAGTTCGTCTCCTCCAACCCCACCGGCCCCCTCACCGTGGGGCACGGCCGCCAGGCCGCTTTAGGGGATGCTTTGGCCAACCTTTTTTCCGCCCTGGGCTGGGACGTCACCCGCGAGTACTACCTGAACGACGAGGGCCGCCAGATAGAGCTTTTGGCCCGGTCCCTCTGGGCCCGGTATCGACAGGCCCTGGGGGAGGACGTCCCGGTCCCCGAGGGGGGCTATCACGGCGGTTACCTCGTTCCCATCGGGGAGGAGCTCGCCCGGGAATGGGGGGACCGCTTCCCCGAATGGACCCCGGAGGCCGCTGAGGCCTTCCGCAAGGCCGCGGTGGAGCGGATGATGGCCATGATCCACGAGGACCTCGAGGCCATCGGCGTCTCCTTCGACGTATGGACCAGGGAGGGAGACCTCCACCGCCGAGGCCTGGTGCGGGAGGTATTCGAGGTCCTGAAGGAGAAAGGGGCCGTCTACGAGAAGGACGGGGCCTACTGGATGAGGTCCACTGAGTACGGCCTCCCGCGGGACCCGGTCCTCATCCGCTCCGACGGCACCCCCACCTACCTCATGGTGGACATCGCCTACCACGTGGACAAGTACCGGAGGGGCTTCGTGCGGGTGGTGGACGTCCAGGGGGCCGACCACGTGGAGGAACAACAGCAGGTGAAGCTCGCCCTCAGGATCCTCGGCTACCCCGAGGACTTCCTCCACTACTGCGTCCACCAGTTCGTGACCCTAAAAGGTAAAGAGGGCATCGAGCGGATGTCCACGAGGAAGGGAAAGTTCCTGCGCCTCAAAGACCTCGTGGACGAGCTCGGAAGGGATGTGGTGCGCTACTTCATGGTGCGCCGCAGGCCCGAGGCACACCTCATCTTCGACCTGGAGCTCGCCAGGAAGACCTCCATGGAGAACCCGGTCTACTACGTCCAGTACGCCCACACCCGCATCGCCTCCATCTTCCGCGAAGCGGAGAAGAGGGAGGAGTCCGTGACGCGTGACGCGTTAGGCGTAACGGAAGCGGATCTCTCTTCCCTTTCTGATCCGGATGAGATTTCCCTCATCAAGGAGCTGGACCGCTTCCCGGACGTAGTGCGCAGGGCGGCCGAAACATACGGCCCGCACCTCGTGTGCGAGTATCTGGAGGGGATCTCGGGGATCTTCCATTCCTACTACAACCGGGTGCGGATCTTGGGCCAGGGGGAGGCGACCCGGGCGCGGCTTGCCCTCCTTGCGGCGCTGAAGACGGTCCTCGGGAAGGGCCTCTCTTTACTCGGTGTTTCGGCTCCCGAGGTGATGTGATGGGGCTTTTCGAGCGTCTCCGCTCGGGGCTCAAGAAGACCCGCGATGCCTTCCTCTCCCCGCTGGAGGGGTCCCTGAAGGGAAAGACGGCCTTGGACGAGGAGCTCCTTTCCGAGCTGGAAGAGCTCCTCATCATGGCCGATGTGGGGCCGGAGCTCGCCGAGGAGATCGTGGAAAAGCTCCGGGAAAAGCACCCCGACGGCCTCACCCCAGAGGGGCTCCAGGCGGCCCTGGAGGAGGAGATCTACGCGATCCTCTCTGAGGCGGAGCGGGAGTTCGTCCCTCCCCCGGAGAAGCCGTGTGTGTTCCTCATCGTGGGCGTGAACGGCTCCGGGAAGACCACCACCGCGGCCAAGCTCGCCCACAAGTTCAAAGCCCAGGG
>JALVLL010000042.1 GCA_027027485.1 Candidatus Bipolaricaulota bacterium
GGGGAAGGGGGTCGTGGTCATGGCCGGCCCTTGTGCGGTGGAGAGCGCGGAACAGATCCACACCATCGCCGCGGCCGTGGCCGAGGCCGGGGCCAGGGTCCTGCGGGGGGGAGCGTTCAAGCCCCGGACTTCCCCCTACAGCTTCCAGGGGTTGGGGGAGGAAGGCCTGGTGTTGTTGAGGGAGGCGGCCGATGCCCACGGGATGCTCGTGGTCACCGAGGCCATGGACCCATCCCAGGTGGAGCTCGTCTCCCGCTACGCCGACATCATCCAGATCGGGGCCCGCAACATGCAGAACTTCGTCCTCCTGCGGGAGGTGGGGAGGGCGGAGCTCCCGGTGCTATTGAAGCGCGGTTTTTCCGCCACCATCAAGGAGTTCCTCATGGCGGCCGAGTACATCATGTCCGAGGGGAACGAGCGGGTGATCCTGTGTGAGCGCGGGATCCGGACCTTCTCCGACTTCACCCGCTTCACCCTGGACCTCGCCGCCGTGCCGGTGTTGAAGCGTGAGACCCATCTCCCCGTGATCGTCGATCCCAGCCACGCCACCGGGCGGCGGGACATGGTGATCCCCATGGCCCGGGCGGCCATTGCCGCCGGGGCGGACGGGGTGATGGTGGAGGTGCATCATCGCCCCGAGGAGGCCCTGAGCGACGGCCCCCAGGCCCTCCTTCCCGAACAGTTCGCCCAGCTCATGCGGGAGATCGAGGTGATCGCCCGGGCCATCGGCCGGGCCCTCGGAGGTGTGGGCGATGGAGCCGGGATTTCCGCGTAGGGTGGCGATCGTGGGCCTGGGACTCATGGGGGGATCGCTGGCCCTGGCGATACGCCGCTCCCTTCCGGGGGTGGAAGTGGTGGGGGTGGATTTCCCGGAGGTGTTGGCCCTGGCGTTGGGGAAGGGGGCCATCCACCGGGGCCACCCGCCCGGGGAGCTTCCCGAGGCGGTGGCGGACGCGGAGCTGGTTTTCCTGGCGACCCCGATCCGCGCCATCCTGGAGCTCATCCCCCGGGCCTCCTCCCATATGCGCGAGGGGGCCATCCTCTCGGATCTCGGCTCGACGAAGGCCGAGATCTGCAGGGTCGCCCGGGAGAGCGTGCCCCCAGGGGTCCTCTTCGTCGGGGGACACCCCCTGACCGGCGCCGAGGGGAAGGGGCTGAAGTTCGCCGATCCATTCCTCTTCCAGAACGCCCTTTACGTCCTCACCCCCATCCCGGGAAGCGAGGGGGCCCTGCCGGCGTTGCGGGAATTCCTGGGGAGGATCGGCGCGATCGCGGTGGAGATGTCCCCCGAGGCCCACGACGAGATGGCCGCCTATGTCAGCCACCTACCCCAGCTCATCGCTGTGGCCCTGGTGAACCTCGTGGGGAGAAAGGAGGGGTTCCTGCGCTTCGCCGCCGGGGGCTTCCGGGACCTCACCCGTATCGCCTCCTCCCCTTACGACATCTGGAGGGACATCCTTGGGACCAACGCCGACCGGGTGAAGGCGGCCCTGGAGGGGTTCATCGCCGAGCTCCGCGGGATCGAGGGGAAGCTCGGGGAAGGCCTCGAGGAGGAGTTCAAAAGCGCCAACCGCCTCCGGGCGGCCATCCCCCGCAGGGCCAAGGGCTTCCTGAAGGAGTACCCCCGGATCAGGGTGGTGGTCCCGGACCGGCCCGGGGAGTTGGCCGCGGTGACGGGTGCCCTGGGACAGGCGGGCATCAACATCAAGGACCTGGAGCTCATGCGGGTCCGGGAGGATATCGGCGGGACCTTCCAGATTTACCTCGCCACCCGGGAGGACGCCGAGGAGGCAGTCGGGATCCTGCGGGAACGGGGGTATGAGGCGGAGGTGGTGGAGTGATGGAGGCCAGGGTGGAAGGG
>JALVLL010000043.1 GCA_027027485.1 Candidatus Bipolaricaulota bacterium
TGGTGATCGAGCGCATCGTCCGGGAGCATGGGCTCTCGGGGCCGGAGTTCGTCGCCTTCGGGGACGGCTTCGTGGAGATCCAGGAGGCCAAGGCGGTGGGGGGGATCGCCGTGGGCGTAGCCTCCGACGAGGCCCACCCGGGGAGGCTGAACCTTTGGAAACGGGAGCGGCTCGTCCTGGCCGGGGCGGACATCGTCGTCCCCGACTTCCGGGACCACGAGGCCCTGGTGGGGTACCTTCTCGGGGACGGCTGAGATGGAGGTCCCATAAGGGGGTGTGATGGCGCGGGATATCGGGGTGGCGCTCATCGGACAGCGGTTCATGGGGCGGGCCCACGCCAACGCTTACCTCAAGGTCGTCCCCTTCTTCGATCCCCCGCTCAAACCGGTGTTGCGGGTAGCCTGCGGACGGGATAGGGAGGCCCTCGCTGATTTCGCTCGTCGGTTCGGGTTCCCGGAGTACACCACCGATTGGCGGGAGGCGGTGGCCCGGGAGGAGGTAGGCCTCGTGGACATCTGCGCTCCCAACGACCTCCACGCCGAGATCGCCGTCGCGACCGCGGAGGCGGGAAAGGCGGTCTTCTGCGAAAAGCCCCTGGCCCGGTACCTCGCGGAGGCGAGGGCGATGCTCCAGGCGGTGGAGCGGGCCGGGGTACCCCACATGGTCTGCTTCAACTATCGGTTCTTCCCCGCGATCCGGCTCGCGCGGGAGCTCATCCGGGAGGGAGCCCTAGGGGAGGTGCGGCAGTTCCGGGCCATTTACCTCCAGGACTGGCTCGTGGATCCGAGCTTCCCGCGGACCTGGCGTATGGTCCGGGCCCGGGCGGGATCCGGGGCCTTGGGGGATACCGCGGTGCACATCGTGGATCTCGCGCGCTTCCTGGTGGGGGAGATCACCGAGGTCGTGGGGATGCTCGCCACCTTCGTGAGGGAAAGGCCGCTGCCCGACGGATCTGGCATGGGGGAGGTGGACGTGGACGATGCCGCGGCGTTCCTCGCCCGCTTCGAAAACGGTGCCACAGGGGTGTTCGAGACCACCCGGATGGCGGCCGGTCGCAAGAACTTCATGCACCTGGAGGTGAACGGGGCGGAGGGGTCCCTTTTCTGGAACGCCGAGGACCCCAATGTCCTCTGGTTCCATTCCGAGAGGGATCCCGCGGCGACCCGCGGCTTCCGGAGGATCGTGGTCACCGAGCCCGGCCATCCCTATGCCGGGAACTGGTGGCCCCCGGGCCACATGCTGGGGTACGAGCATTCCTTCGTCCACGCCGTCTATGAACTCCTCTCCGCGTTGGCGGAGGGGCGAAACCCGGAGCCGAGCTTTCGCGATGGGGTCGCGGCCCAGGCGGTCCTGGAGGCGGTCCTCGTATCGGTGGAGGAGCGCCGTTGGGTCGCGGTGGATGAGGTCCGGGGAGGTTGAGATGGGGTACCCGGAGTTTCCGCGGGAGAGGTTAGAGCTTCTCCCCTTGGCGGAGAGGGTACACGACATGACGCTGGAGGATGTCCTCCCCCTGGATTGGGAGCCGCCCCCGTACGAGAACCCGGATCTCGTGTCCCTGGCGGAGGGAATCGTCGCCGCCCGCCGCGCGGGGAGGCCGGTGGTGATGCTCATGGGGGCCCACGTGATAAAGAGGGGCCTCTCCCGGTTCGTGATCGACCTCATGGAGCGTGGGATCCTCACCCACGTGGGCGGGAACGGGGCCTGCGCCATCCATGACTACGAGCTCGCCCTCATCGGGGCCACCACCGAGTCGGTGGCACGCTACCTCCCGGAGGGGCGGTTTGGCCTGTGGCGGGAGACCGGGGGGATCAACGACGCGGTGAACAAGGGGGCGGAGGAGGGCCTTGGT
>JALVLL010000044.1 GCA_027027485.1 Candidatus Bipolaricaulota bacterium
ATCTACCTCGAGGCGGACCTCTTCAACAAAGGGCAGCGGCCGGCCATGAGCGTGGGGCTTTCGGTATCCCGGGTGGGCGGGGCCGCCCAGGTCAAGGCCATGAAGGAGGTGGCGGGGCAACTGCGCCTCGAGCTCGCCCAGTACCGGGACCTCGCGGCCTTCGCCGAGTTCGCTGAGGAGCTCGACGAGGCCTCCCAGGCACAGCTCGCCCGGGGCGAGCGGGTGATGGAGATCCTGAAACAGGACCAGTACCAGCCCATGCCGGTGGAGGAGCAGGTAGTGGTCCTCTTCGCCGCGGTGAACGGGTATCTCGATGACATCCCCCTGGAGGCGGTGCGCGACTTCGAGCGGAGGCTCCTTTCCTTCATGAGGGAGGAGCGCCCGGAGATACTGGCGGAGCTCCGGGAGAGGATGGAGTTCACCCCCGAGCTCAGGGAGGCCCTGGAGCGGGCGGTGCGGGAGTTCCACGACTCTTTTAAGGGCAATGGGTGATCGGTGATGCGTGATGGGTTTTTCTCGAAAGCAACAGATCACGCATCGCTCATCACCCATCACTGAAGATGGCCAAGAAGACGCGGCAGATCCTGCGGAGGATCCGGAACGTGCGCCACGTGCGCCAGATCACCCATGCCATGTACACCATTGCCTCCACCCAGGTGATCCTGCGGAAGAAGGAGCTCCTTTCGTCCCACCCCTTCGGGGAGGGGTACGCCGAGGCCCTGGGGGTCCTCTGGGGCTACGCCAGGGCCCAGGGGATCTCCCACCCCCTCTTCGAACCCGGGTCCGGGAACAAGGTGGGGGTGCTCCTCGTCTCCTCGGACCGCGGCCTCTGCGGCCGGTATGTTCTCGAGCTGAACCAAGCCGCCCTCTCCTTCGCCCAGGGGAGGGACGTGGAGTTCGTGGCCGTGGGGGAGAAGGCGGTGCGGTTCCTGCGCCGGAAGGGACTCCGGGTGGTCGGGGCCCATGTGAGGGCCTACGAGCGGCCGGACATCGGCTTCGCCGAGGCGCTACGGGACGAGATCCTCGCCCGCTTCCCCGCTGAGTGGCACGAGGTCCACGTGATCTACACCAAGTTCCTGGGGGAGCTCATCCAGCGGGTGCGCGTGGAGCAGCTCCTCCCCATAGGGATCGAGCCGAAGGAGGTTGGCCAGCTGATCGCGGAACCGGAGCTTCCCCGGCTCCTAGGGGAGGCCGGGAGGCTTTACCTCCTCGGCGAGATCTACCGGGTGCTCGCCGAGGCGAAGACCTCGGAGCACGCCATGCGGCGCCAGGCCATGAAGGCCGCCACCGACAACGCCGATGAGCTTTTGGAGAAGCTCACCCTCCTCTACTACAAGGCCCGCCAGCAGGGGATCACCCGGGAGATCCTGGATATCATGGGGGGAGCGGAGGCGCTGCGGGAGGAGGAGTGAAGATGCCCAAACGGGAATACGTGGCCGAGGGATATATCACCGCCGTGCGGGGCCCCGTGGTGGACGTGCGGTTCCAGCGGGGTCACCTCCCCGCCCTCAAGAACGCCCTGATCGTGGAGAGGGAGGACAAGGACCTCGTGTTGGAGGTGGCACAGCACCTGGGGGACGAGGAGGTCCGCACCATCGCCATGGATACCACCGATGGCCTCGCCCGTGGGACCCCTGTCTACGATACCGGGGGCCCCATCACCGTGCCCGTGGGCCCCGAGACCCTGGGGAGGGTCTTCGACCTCGTGGGAAACCCCATCGACGATGGCCCCCCGGTAAAAGCGAAGCGCTACTACCCCATCCACCGCGAGCCCCCGCCACTGGACGAGCTTTCGGTGGAGGACGAGATCCTGGAGACCGGGATCAAGGTGATCGACCTCATGGCCCC
>JALVLL010000045.1 GCA_027027485.1 Candidatus Bipolaricaulota bacterium
TCCTATGTCGGCGTCACCTATTGCCACAAGGTGGCCGAAGCGGTCTCCCAAGCCCTCCGGGAAGCGGACCTGGAGAAGCTCGGGGTAGAGGTGGGGGTCACGGGCACCTATATCGCCATCTCCGAGAGCGATAGGCTCATCCAGGGGGATCTATCCTTCACCACCCTGGTCTCGTCGATCGGGGTCCTGGTGATCCTCCTTTTCACCCTGCGATCCCTCCTTTTACTACTGGCCACATTGATCCCGCTGCTTATATCGGCGGTGCTCACGATGGCTTGGGCGAAGCTATCGGTGGGCGGGTTCAACCTCATAACGGTCTTCCTCCCGGCGTTGGTCCTCGGGCTCGGGGTGGATTACTCCCTGCACCTTGTGCTCCGGATCTCGGAGGAGCTGAGGAAAGGGGCGGATTTCACGGGGGCCATCCCTGTGGCTTTCGGGGAGAAGGGCCCCGCTTCCATGGGGGCGGCCCTGACAAGCGCCATGGCCTTTGCCTCCCTCATCCTCGCCAAATCCCTGGGCCTCAAGGAGATGGGGATCATCATGTCGCTCGGGATATTCCTCTCGCTCGGGGCATCCGTTCTGGTGACCCCGGCCCTCCTCTCCCTGGCGCACAGGTTCCGCCGTGGCCACCGGGCACGGGTCCTCGATGGGACCCGGCCGCGGTTAGCCCGCTTCTACGAATCCCTGCTCCGTCGTCGGCGCTTCGTGGTGGTGGCGCTCCTCCTCCTAATGGGAGCCGCCGTGCACCAGGCGGTCCGCGTCGGCTTCGTCTTCATGCCCCAGGACATCGCCCCGGTCACCGAGGCCCAGCGGGTGGCCCGGGAGGCCATGAGGGCCTTCCGGGGCGAGGTCGCCTTTCGGAACGACTTCCTGGTCTTCGTTGAGGGCCCCGGGGAACTGGAGGAGGCGGTGAGGGAGCTTTCCGGAAACGGGCTCGTGAGCTCGGTCTCCTCACTGCGGGACCTCCTCCCCTCGGAGCTTTTGGGAAAGGAGGCCTCGTTCGAGGACGTTCCCCTGGAAGACCTGAAGGCCCTCCTCACCTTCCTCAAGGGGGAACTCGCGCGCTGGGAGGAGGAACGAAAGGAGGCCCTGGATGCCGCGGGGCTTTTGGTCGAGGCCGAGCTCGCCGCGGCCGCCCTCGGGGCCGGGGCCATCGCCGAGGAGATATCCCGTAGCGTGGATCTCCTCCTTTCGATCCATGGGCTTATGGGCTCCCACGATCCCGCGGAGCTCGGGGAAACCCTCAAATCCCTCGAGGACCATTACGCCGTTATCGAGAGGTTTATGGAGGGGATCAGGGCGCTCCCCCCCGAGGGGGAACTCCTCCTGCGGGTGCTCACCGTGCTCCCCGAGGACCTCAAAGCCTACTACTCCACCGTCGATGGGAGGTTCGTGATCCACGTGGAGGTGAAGGGAGAGGCACTGGCGGATGAGAGGCTCCTCGGGAAGTTCATTTCCTGGCTCAAGGCCAGGGGATACGATTACTTCGGTTTCCCGGAGGTGCGGCTGCGCCTCAAGGATTACATGAGGAGGGATTTCGTCCTCTCCACCTCGCTCGCCGCGGGGCTCATCCTCTCCACGCTCTTTTTGTATTTTCTGAACCTCAGGATGGGCATTATCGCGGGTGTTCCCCTCATCATGGGATACCTTTTCATGCTTGCCGGGATGAGGCTCCTGGGGATCGATTTCAACTTCGTGAACATCTCCATCTCCCCCCTCCTCATCGGCCTCGGGGTGGACGCGGGGATACATATGGCCCACCGATTGAGGGCATCTCCGCGGGATATCCGTTCGGTGGCTGAGGAAGCCGCCGCCGCCGCGGTGCCCGTGCTCGGCTCCTCCCTCACCACGATGGCCGTCTTCGGGACCCTGCTCTTCGCCAACACCCCGGGGCTTAAGGTCCTGGGGATATGCGCACTCCTGGGCCTGGGTTTCTCCTTGATAGGGAGCCTCCTCTTCGTCCCCGCCTCCATGGCCCCGGTTGAGCGGGATCGCTGGGGAAGCTAGCATCATGTGATGCCGATTCCAAACCCAGTGGATCCCATGGGAAAAGGAGAGCGCCATGGCGCAAGCCATCTTGATAGTGATATCGGGGGCTATCTCCTTATCGGTGGGGGTTCTCTTAGGGAACTACATCGCCTCACGGCGCCAGAAGCTTGCCAAGAGGACCGCCGAGGAGATCATCGCCGAAGCCAAAAGGGAAGCCGACGGTATAAAGCGGGAGGTCCTGGCCCGGGCGGAGGAGGAAGCGCGGGCCATCCGGGAGAAGGAGGAGAGGAGGCTCAAGCGCCGGGAGGCCGAGCTCGCGGCCACCGAGGAAAAGCTCCTCCAAAGGGAGGAGCGCCTGCGGAGGCGCGAGCGGCAGCTCGAGTCCGCGGAGGACCTCCTCCGCCAGCAGGAAAACGAGGTCAAACGGCTCATCGAACGGGGTAGGGAGCTTTTGGCCAGGGAGGAGGAGCTCCTCGCCAGGATAAGCGGGATGAACCGCGAGGAGGCCAAGGAGTACCTCCTCAAGCTCGTCGAAGCCGACGCCGAGAAGTTCTTCGCCCAGAGGATCGCCGCCGCGGAGCAACGTTACCGCAGCGAGGCCGAGCGCATGGCCAAGGAGATCCTCGCCACGGCGGTCCAGCGCTATGCCGCCGAGTACGCCGAGGAGAGCACCGTGACCACCGTGCCGCTCCCCTCCGAGGACTTCAAGGGACGGATCATCGGCCGGGAAGGCCGCAACATCCGTACCTTCGAGGCCCTCACCGGTGTGGATGTCCTGGTGGACGACACCCCGGACGTGGTGGTCCTCTCCTCCTTCAACCCCCTCCGCAGGGAGATCGCCCGGTTGGCCCTGGAGAAGCTCATCGAGGACGGGAGGATCCACCCCGCCCGGATCGAGGAAAAGGTCCGCCGGGCCAAGGAGAGGGTGGAGGAGATCATCCGGGAGCACGGCGAGCGGGCCGCCTTCGAGATGGGACTGGACCTACCCCATGAGCTCGTGATGCTTTTGGGCAGGCTACATTTCCGCACGAGCTACGGCCAGAACCAGCTCCAACACTCCATCGAGGTGAGTTACCTCGCGCGCCTCATCGCTGAGGAGTTGGGCCTCGACGCGAACCTCGCCAAGCGGGCCGGGCTGCTGCACGACATCGGCAAGGCCCTGGACCAGGAGGTGGAGGGCTCCCACGCCCTGATCGGGGCGGACCTGGCGCGGCGCTACGGCGAGAAGGAGATCATCGTGAACGCCATCGCGGCACACCACGAGGAGGTGGAGCCCGCCTCGGTGTTGGCCGCCATCGTCCAGGCCGCGGATACCCTTTCCGCGGCCCGGCCCGGCGCCCGCAGGGAGACCTACGAACGTTACATCCAAAGGCTGCGGGAGCTGGAGGAACTGTGCCGGACTTACCCGGAGGTCGCGGAGGCATATGCCCTCCAGGCGGGCCGGGAGGTGCGGATAGTGGTGAGGCCGGAGCGCACCACCGATGAAATGGCATCGAAGTTGGCGTATGATATCGCGCGCCAGATCGAGGAACAGCTACAATATCCCGGTGAGATAAAGGTCACGGTGATCCGGCAAGTACAATATACCGAGATCGCTAGGTGAAAGGGGGTAGTCGTGAACGTCCTGAAGATCTCGGCATCTACCAATCCCAGTGCGGCTGCGGGGGCACTGGCAAACACCATCCGGGAACACGGGGTCGCGGAACTCCAGGCCATCGGTCCCAAGGCCGTGAACCAGGCCGTCAAATGCATCGCCATCGCCCGTGGGTATCTCGCCCCGAGCGGCGTCGACCTCTTCTTCGTGCCCTCGTTCACCGACGTGGAGATAAACGGCGAGATGAAGACGGCCCTGCGCTTCACCGTTAGGTCCAGGACCCCGGTGACGAGCCTCCGGCCCCGCACCCGCGGTGGAGGTGCTTCGCTCATCTGAAGGGGAACAAAAAGGGGACGGCCCCCTGGCGGGAAGCTCTGGGGGCCGTCTTTTTGGTAACCCAACTCGGCCTTACCGTCGCCCTGAGCACCCTTTCGGGTCTGGCTTTGGGATGGCTGGTGGACCGTTACCTCCTCGGCGAGGGGAAGATCGGACAGTTGGTAGGCATCTTCCTCGGGCTCGCGGGGGGGATTATGGGGGCCTGGAGGGAGCTCCGCATGACCTTCAAGGGACGAGGTGAAGGGGAATGAACAGCTTCTTCCGCAGACATAAGGTCACGATCCTGTGGGCAGTCCTGGGGAGCTTCGTCATCGGAAGCGTCCTCCTTTTCGCCTTCAATCGGATCTTCTACCGACCGGGCAGGCCCAGGGGGGAGGCGGCGGAGGTCGTGTTGGTGGTGGACGATGTGGATATCAACCGGGCCGCCCTGGACCGGGCCTACACCGACCTGGTGGACACCTACGAGCGCCTATACCGGAGCCTCGGCTTGGATTTCAACGAACAGCTCGCCGGGACTGACGGCATCTTCCGCCAGCGGACCCTCCTGGCCCAGGCCGCCGAAGGCCTCATACAACGGGTGATCGTGGAGAAGGAAGCGAGGAAGCTCGGAATCTCCGTGCCGAAGGCGGAACTCGAACGCGAGACCGAGAGGCGCTATCGGGAGTATCTTTCGCAGCTCGGGGTCTCCGAGGAGCGTTTCAGGAAGCACTTGGCCGCCCGCGGCATCACCCTGGAGAGGTTCAAGCGGGACCTCATGGCCCAGGTCAAGTTGGAACTCCTGGAGAAAAAACTCAAAGCCTACGTGGTCGGCCCCATAGATCCCACCGAGGACGAGTTAAGGGAATATTACGAGAAGGTCAAGGAGCGCTACCGCACCGAACCCGAGAAGGTCAAAGTGGCGTACCTGGTGGTACACGGCGATGAGGACCTCGCCAAAGAACTCCTGGAGAAGGCCAAGGCCGAAGGCGTTGACCTAGCCTCCCTTGCCCAGGGCCATGAGGCGGTGGAAGCCGGTGAGACGGACTTCTTCGCCCGCGGGGAGTCCGATCTCCCCTGGGATGTGGAGGGCAAAGCCTTCGAGCTCAAGGTAGGGGAAGTCGCCTCGGTGAAGGATGAGGCGACGGGGGATTTCTACATCCTGAAGCTCCTCAAGAGGAAGGAAGCGGTTTACAAGCCCTTCGAGGAGGTGAAGGAAGAGCTCCGGGACTCCTACATTAAGGAAAAGGAGAACGAGATCTGGAGCTCCTGGCTTAAAGAGAAGCGTGCCCAGATCCCCCTGGAAACCAAGGACCCGGTCCTCCGGGCCTTCATCGCCTACAGCCAGGGCGATACCGAGAAGGCCTTGGAGATCCTCCTCGATGCCAAAAAGAACCTCCTCGACCCGGACCTCGACTACCTCATCGGGAGGTTCTACGAGGAACTCTACCTCGAGGTGGGCCGTGAGAAGGCGGAGCTAGAGAAGAAGGAATCCCGCACCGAGGAGGAAGAGAAACGGCTGAAGGAGCTCGAGGCGAAAGCCGAGGAGTACAAGAAGAAAGCGATCGAGTATTACATCGCTTTCTCCCAGGAGGGGGAGCCGGATGAAGCCCTCTATCAGCGGATCCTCAACCTGGATCCCCGTAACGCCTACGCCAGGGTACAGCTGGGGAACATCTACTTCTCCCGGGAGCTCTACATCGAAGCCGAGCGCGAGTACGATCAGGCCCTGAAGGCCGATCCCAACATGGTCGATGCCATTG
>JALVLL010000046.1 GCA_027027485.1 Candidatus Bipolaricaulota bacterium
CCCCTCGTAAGGGGAGGAGCCTCGCCGGACCGAGGACCTCCATTCCCCCCTTCTTCCCCAGGGCTTCCGCGTACCTCGCCGCCAGCTTCTCCGCCCGCTTGCCCTCCACCAGGATCCGTACCAGTTGCCCAAAGGGGGGGTACCGGAGCTCCTGGCGGAAGGCGATCTCGTCGTTGTACAGGGCCCGGTAGTCCCCTCGCAGGGCGTGGGCAATGGCGTAGTGGTCTGGGTTGTTGGTCTGAACGATTACCTCGCCCCTCCTTTCCCCTCTCCCCGCCCTCCCGGCCGCGGCCACGATCAGCTGGAAGGTGCGCTCCCCGGCGCGGAAATCCGGGGCCGAGAGGAGGCCGTCGGCGTTGATGATGCCCACGAGGGTGATCCGCGGGAAATCGAGGCCCTTCCCCACCATTTGGGTTCCCACCAGGATGTCGATCTCCCCCTGGGCGAGGGCCCGGAGGATCTCGCCGCGTTTGGGGGCGGTCTCGGAATCCAAGCGCGCCACCCTCGCCCTGGGGAAGAGGACCTTCGCCTCGTGCTCCACTCGCTCGGTGCCCGCCCCGAAGAGGCGGAACCTGCGGCCGCCGCACCGGGGGCATACGGGCTCGGGGTACGAGCGGCCGCAGGCGTGGCACCGGAAGGTCTTCTCGGCGAGGTGGAAAACCAACGCCACCTCACAAAGCTCGCACCGTAACACCGCTCCGCAATCCCGGCAGACCGCCCCGGTGAAGAAGCCGATCCGGTTGAGGAAAAGGATCACCTGTCCCCCGGCTGAAAGATGCCTGGATATGGCCTCCCTCAGAGGGTCGGTGATGACCTCGTCGGGACCTAAGGGCACGGCCCGCACCTCCGGGGGCTCCCCCACCACCCGCTCCGGGAGCTCCAGGAGCCGGTATTCGCCCCGTTCCGCCCGGAAGAAGGTCTCGACGCTCGGGGTCGCGGAGCCCAGAAGCAGCACCGCCCCCTCCCGCGCGGCCCGGAGCTCCCCCACTTCCCGGGCGTGGTAATGGGGAGCCATCTCCTCCTGCTTATAGGCGGGCTCGTGCTCCTCATCTAGAACGAAAAGGCCGAGCTTCCCGAAGGGGAGGAAGGCCGCGGAGCGGGTCCCCACCGCCGCCCGGGCCCTTCCCCTCAAAACGTCCTCCCAGCTGCGCCACCGCTCCCCGGGGGGCATCTCCCCGAAGTAGAGCCTGGGATGGGGCTCCCAAGGGGAGAGGGCGTTCTGGGCCCGGGTCCAGATCTGGGGGAGGAGCGAGACCTCCGGCTCGAGGAGAAGGGCCTCCGACCCCCGCTCCAGGGCCGCTGCGGCCGCCCGCAGGTACACCTCGGTCTTCCCTGCCGCAGGGGGACCGAAGAGGAGGTACCTCCCGCCCTCCCCGAGCCCCGCGACGATGGCCTCCAGGGCACGCTCGGCCCACCTGGCGCACAGTTCAACTTTTCCCTGCGCGTAATATATCTTGGCGACGTAATAGTAAGCCTCGGGGACTTCGTAAATATCTCCGTGCCTCTTAGCGAGCGCTATCGCCTTCTTCGCATGCTTCAAGCCATCCTCGAACCTTCGCATAAAGTAGTAAAGATGCGCAAAGGATATATGCGCGAGTATAGTGAATTTAACACTGCCTATTTTTTCTGCCACTTCAAGCTGTTTTTTGAGATAATCCAGCGCACCTGCAAAGTCGCCCATCTCCACGAGGATAGTCGCAATATTGGTGTAGTCGTAGTTCAGCCCGTCAAGGTTGCCGACCAGAATGTTGTAATTCACACTCTTCTTGTAAGCCTCCAGGGCCTCATAAACCCTTCCCAGGCTGGAATACGCAGTGCCTATGTTATTGTAGGATGTTGCGATGCC
>JALVLL010000047.1 GCA_027027485.1 Candidatus Bipolaricaulota bacterium
GGACTGGACGAGGCCCTGGGGGTCATCTCCTGGATGTCCCGGGAGCTTTCCCCGGGGAACACCCCCAACCGGGCCCAGGGGATCGCCGAGAAGCTCCACGGCAAGATCCCGGTGATCTACGGGGCCTCGGGGCTTACCGCTCCCCTCGCCTTCCGCTGGCGCACCCAGATCAACGAGAACGCCAAACAGCCGGCCTTTTCCGCCGAACTCCCCGAGCTCTGTCACAACGAGATCGTGGGGTACGAGCTCTCGTGGAGGAAGTTCCCCAAGCTCACCCGGGTGTTCCTCCGCACCTCCCATGACCACCCCCGGGTCGGACTGCGGGTGGAGATTTTGAGGGATGTGTTGCGCCGCCGGGGGCTTCCCTTCCTGGAGGTTTCCGGCGAGGGCGAGGGGCGTTTGGCGCAACTGCTCTCGCTCCTTTACCTGGGGGATTGGGTGAGCGTGTACCTCGCGCTCCTGAACGGCGTGGACCCCACGCCGGTGAGGCCCATCGCGGAGCTCAAGGAGCGCCTCTCCCGCGAGCCCTTCCCGGACATCGCGGGGTAACGGGGTGCGGACCCGGTCCCACGGGCTCCGCACCGGAGGCTAAGATCGGGAAAGGGGATGCGTGGGTGTAGGACCTGTGGTGGGAGCGCCGCGGAGCTTCTGGGATATTGCGGGAGGTGCGCCCGGGGCCTGCCCGAGACGGAGCTCCTCAAGGCCCACCGGATAACCCGCCGCTCCCTGGGCCTTCCCCCGGAGGTACCCAGGGGCGGGGAGGTCGTTTGCCGCCTCTGTGCCAACGCATGTTCCCCTAAGGAAGGAGGGCTCGGGTACTGCGGCCTCCGCCGCGTCCGCAGGGGGAAGCTGGAGTACATATGGGAAGAGGGGCCCGAAAAGGGACTCCTCCACAGCTACTACGATCCCTTGCCCACCAACTGCTGCGCCTCGTGGTTCTGCGGGGAGGCCTCCGGGCTCAACCTCGCCGTATTCTTCTACGGTTGCAACTTCGATTGCCTCTTCTGCCAGAACGCCCAGCACAAGTACCCCGAGGAGGGCGAGCTCGTCGGGGTGGAGGAGTTCGTCCGGAGGGCGCTGGCGCCCGGGGTGAGGTGCGTGTGCTTCTTCGGCGGCTCCCCGGAGCCCCAACTCCCCTTCGCCATCCGGGCCTCCCGGGAGGCGATGGAGCGGGCGGAGGCGGAGGGCCGGGGGATCAGGATCTGCTGGGAGTGGAACGGCGCCGGGAACCCAGTGCTCGTCCGTCGGGCCGCGGAGATCTCCCTGGCCACCCGGGGGATCGTTAAATTCGACCTCAAAGCTTGGGATGAGAAGCTCGCCAAGGCCCTGTGTGGGGTCTCAATCAAGCCTTCCTTCGAGAACTTCCGCATGATCGCCGAGGAGCTCCTCCCCCGGGCCGATTATCCCCTCCTCACGGCGACGACCCTGCTTGTCCCGGGATACGTGGATGAGGAGGAGGTGGGAAGGATCGCCGAGTTCATCGCTTCGCTTTCCCCGGAGATCCCCTACTCGCTCCTCGTCTTCTACCCGGCCTATTGCATGTCGGACCTCGAGGTAACCCCCAGGGATCAGGTGATGAGGTGCTTCCGGGCGGCACGGGAGGCCGGGCTCAAGCGGGTACACGTGGGAAACCTCCACCTGCTGGGGCTCTCCCAGGAGGCGTTCCTCGAGCTGGCCCGGGGGACGTGAGTCCTTGAGCGGTCCCTGTCGCCGAAGCCCGGGGATCCATCCCGGTAAAATCGTGGAACATGCTCTTCGCCGAGGCGGGGGAGAGGATCGGGGCCATCGGGGCATTGGTGAACCTGGCCCTGGTGGGATCGAAGCTCGTGGTGGGGGCAC
>JALVLL010000048.1:0-9593 GCA_027027485.1 Candidatus Bipolaricaulota bacterium
GAGTTTCGGAAGCGGAAGCTGCGTTATGGAGATGGGGAAATCGAATGCCCTCTGTGCCACCACATAGCCCAGGGCCCCCCAGATCGCCACCTGCAGGAAAACCGCTCCCCCGATCCCGATGACCTTCCCGAAGAGGAAATCCCGCACCGTGACCGAGGAGAGGAGGATCTCGGCCTGCCGTTCCCTCTTTTCGTTGACGATGTTGGAGAAGAGGGCCATCCCGGCCATGAAGGCGCCCACGTTGAGGAGGATGGCGATCCCCAAGGGTAAGGCCACCGCGCGGGGATCGGGGACCCTACGCCCCACGGGGACCGACACGATCTTTACGTCCTCGATGAGGGGGAAGATCTCGTCCGGATCGTAGCCTCTTTCCTTGAGCCTCCACGCGGAGACGGCCCTGCCCAGGGCCTCCCGGAGCTCCCCCACCCATGTCCCGCCGAGGCCCCTGGAGTAAAGGGTGGCCGCGCCACCGTGCAGGAGGTCCTCCCCGAGCACCAGGACCCCGTCGATCTCCTTCCGTTCCAGAGTCTCTAGAAGCTTCGGAAGCGGGGCCTCGGCCGGGACGATCCTCACCCGGGATCCCCCCAGCCTTTGGGCGAGTTCCCCGAAGAGAGCTCCTGTGTCGTCGATCACCGCGACCACCCTCCTCTCCCCCTCCACGGCCCGGCCCACGAGCATCGGGATGGACCCCGCCACCGCCAAGATGAAGGGGGTGACGAGGAGGGTCACGAGGAAGGCCCTGGACCTCACCCGCTGGGAGAACTCCCACCGCGCGACTTTCAGGAGCTTCATCCCTCCTCCCCCACCAGATCCACGAAGATCTCATGCAGGGTGGGCCGCCGCACCGAGATCTCCTCGACTTCGAGGTCTTCCGGGAGGCTCCGCAGGAACTCCCTAGGCTCCGTACCGGGGGTGAGGGCGAAGGTGGCGTATCCGTCGGAAAGCTCCAGGTCCTCCACCCCGGAAAGCCCCCGAAGCGATGCCCCATCGCCCTGGAAGCGGAGCTCCACCCTGTACCTCCCGTGGGACCTCTTCACCCCGTCCAGGGGGCCCTGCAGGACCTCCTTCCCTTTTTGGATGAAAAGCACCCTATCACAGAGCCCCTCCACCAGGTTCATCTGGTGCGAAGAGAGGATGACGGCGGCCCCATCCCGGAGGTCCCGGATGAGCTCCCGGAAGAGGTCCTGGTTCACGGGATCCAATCCCATGAAGGGCTCGTCCAGGATCACGAGCTCGGGATCGTGTAGGACCGCGGCGAGGAACTGCACCTTCTGCTGCATCCCCTTGGAGAGGGCCTCTACTTTGCGGTTCTTCCAGGCAGAAAGCCCCAGTCTCCCAAGCCATTCCCTCGCCCTGTGGCGGGCCTCCCGACGCGGGATCCCCTTGAGCTCCGCGTGGTAGATCAGAAGGTCCAGGACCCTGGCCTTCCGGTAAAGCCCCCGCTCCTCGGGCAAGTAGCCGATCCTCTCCCTGTGGAGGGGCCCGGGCTTTCCCCCGAAGAAGTAGCGGATCGTCCCCCGGTCGGGGAGGAAGATCCCGATGACCATGCGGATGAGGGTGGTCTTTCCCGCCCCGTTTGGGCCGAGCAACCCGAGGATCTCCCCGCGCTCGATCGAAAAGGAGATCCCCTGTACGGCCCGGACCCCATCGAAGCTTTTCTCCACGCCGAGGATCTCCAATAGAGCCATGTCGGCCGCATGATATTCCCGGACAATTGGCGTTCAAGAAGCCCGGGGCTTATACTGCCCGCCAAGGAGGTGCGTCCCTATGAAAGGATGGGTTTTGCTGTTAATCCCAGTATTTTTGCTCTTCCAGGCCGGGGGCTCATGGGCGGAGCAAAAGGTGATCGTTTATTCACGTATCGTCGACCTCAGCCACGCCATAACCACGGACATGCCCATTTGGCCGGGAGATCCCACGCCCACCATCGAACCCGTGGCCACCGTGGAGGAGGAGGGATATTTCCTCAACAAGCTGTGTATCGGCGAGCACAGCGGCACCCATGTCGGCGCCCCGGCGCATTTCCATTCGGGCGGGGCCACCATCGATCAGGTTCCCGTCGAGCTTCTGGTGCTCCCGGCCGTAGTGATAGACATCCGCGGCAAAGCCGAGGAGGATCCTGACTACAGGCTTACCGTGGAGGATATCCTCTCATGGGAAAAGGAGCACGGCCGTATCCCCAAAGGGAGCATGGTCATCCTCTTCACCGGTTGGCAAAGCCGTTGGAATGACCCGAAGGCCTTCTTCAATGCCGATGAGCAGGGGACCTTCCATTGGCCCGGGTTCAGCGCCGAAGCCACCCGCTTCCTCGTGGAGGAAAGGAAGGTGGCGGGCCTCGGGACCGATACCCACGGGATCGATCCCGGAAACGATGAGACCTTCGCCCCTAACACGATCCTCCTCGGGGCAGGGGGTATCCACCTCGAGAACTTAACCAACCTGGATCAGCTTCCCCCTACCGGAGCGGTGTTGGTGATCGGTGCCCTCAAGATCAAGGGGGGCTCGGGAAGCCCGGCCAGGGTGCTCGCCTTCGTCCCCTGAGGCCGGAGATGGCGGGGGAGGGGGATCCCCCTCCCCCTCTTCCCTTCAGAGCTCAGCGAGGAGGCCGGTCCTCCGGTTGAACTCCTCGATGAGGCGGTCGATCTCGTCCACCTGCCTGTGGATCCTGTCCCAGTAGTCGGGCCAGTCGTACCATTGCTGGAGCAGTTCCTCGGCGGATTTGCCCATCTGCTCCACCCAGGTGTAGTACTTCAGGTTGTGGATGCGGCGGCGGTCCCAGTAAGTGAGCTCCTGGACCTTGTCGGTGTCGGCCCCCAGGAGAAAACGGTGGTAATCGACGGCCGCCTGCTCCCGGGAATAGGGGCCGTACTGCTCCCGCATCTCCCGGAGCCGCGACTGGTAAAGCTCCATGGAATCGGTGAACACCGTGATGATCACGTCCCGGGAGGTGAGCTCGTAATACTTGGCGAGCTTGACGGCTCCCACCAGGTTCGCCACCGAGGAGATCCCCAGCCAGTCGAGCCTGTCCACGAGATCCGGCGGCACCCCCTGCTTGATGAGGTATTCCTTCCCCTCGGGCTCGTTGAAGAGGCGGATAAGGCTCATGGGGTACTGATCGTCGATGGCCATCACAAGATCGGTGTTTCGCACGTTGTGGATCCAGGGGACGTGCTTGTCACCGATCCCCTCGATCCGGTGCTCCCCGAAGCCGTTGAGGAGGAGGGTGGGGCACTGCCATGCCTCCCCCACCCCGAGCACCGCGTGGGGGAACCTCTCCTTGATGTAGTCGGCGCAGCCCAGGGTCCCCGAGGAGCCGGAGGTGAGGAAGAGCCCGGCCAGGCGCTGTCCCTCCTTGGCCTCCTCGCCGAAGACCTCCTCCATGGCCGGCCCGGTCACCGCGTAGTGCCAGAGGTGGTTCCCGAACTCATCGAACTGGTTGAAGATCATCACGTTCTCGCGGGTCCTCTCAAGTTCCTTGCATTTCTGGAAGATCTCCCACACGTTGGACTCGGTCCCCGGGGTGGCGATCACCTCCCCTGCCACCTTGGAGAGCCACTCGAACCGCTCCCGGGACATCCCCTCGGGGAGTATCGCGATGGACTCGCACGCGAGGAGGTTGGCCACGTAAGCCCCGCCGCGGCAGTAGTTCCCGGTGGAGGGCCAGACGGCCTTGTGGAAGGTGGGGTCGAACTGGCCCGTGACAAGACGCGGCGCCAGACACCCGAAGGTGGCTCCCACCTTGTGGGAGCCGGTGGGGAACCATTTCCCCACGAGGCCGATGATGGTGGCCTCCACCCCGGTGAGCTCGGGGGGAAAGACCAAGCGGTTCACCGGCCCGTAGAGGCCCCCTTTGGGAGTGGGCTCGTTCTTCCAGGTAATCCTGAATAGGTTCAAGGGATGGAGGTCCCAGAGGCCGATGTCCTTCAAGCGCTCCTTGATCTTCTGGGGGACATATTTATCGGGGTCGCGCATCTGTTTGAAGGTGGGGACGATGATGCCCCGGTCTCTCGCCCTCTTCGCGGTCCGCTCGAGCTGCTCCTCGTTAACAGTTAAGTCGATCATTTCCACGCTCCTTCGTGTCGGAGGTCACCGGCAATGCTATCAAGTTGTTAGGCAAGCTGACAACCTTTCGCTCCGCCCCTATAATGGGAAACATATCGCGTCGATGGGGGAAAGGGGGTGGTTTCCCGGGCTGAGTCGTGAATTTAAAAAAACAAAAGCTAAGGAGGTTTTATGTGGCGTAAGTTTGTGCTTTTCGTGGTCATTTTGTTGGGCTTCGCCCTGTGGGGCGCAGCTGAGCCGAGATACGGTGGAACCCTGAGGGTTGCCCTGGCCTCCGAGCCCGGAACCCTGGATATGCAGCTCACCACCGGCGTCGCCGCCAGCATCCCCGCCCGCCATATCTTTGAAGGCCTCTTCGCCTTCGATGAGAACTACACCCCCAAGCCCATGCTCCTCGAGGATTGGGAGCTGAGCGCCGATGGGAAGACCGTGACCTTCTACCTGCGCAAGGGCGTTCTCTTCCACAACGGCAAAGAGCTTAAGGCCGAGGACGTGGTGGCCTCGCTTAAGCGTTGGGGCGAATACGGCCTCACCTCCAAGGCCCTCTGGAACCACGTGGTGGAGCTTAAGGCCGTGGACGATTACACCGTGGTCATGGTCCTGGATCAGCCCTTCGCCCCCCTGGAGACGTACCTCGCCAACATCTACGGCGGTCCCAGGATCTACCCCAAGGAGGTGGCCGAGGCCGCCGGCGGCGAGCCCATCCCCCCGGAGAACTACATCGGCACCGGCCCCTACAAGTTCGCGGAGTGGAAGGCGGGGAACTACATAAAGCTCGTTCGCTTCGACAAATACTCCGCCAGGGAGGATGCCGCCAGCGGCTACGCCGGGAAGCGCGTTGCTTATTTCGATGAGCTCGTCTTCTACTTCGTCCCCGAAGACAACGCCCGGCTGGTGGGGATCCAGGCGGGCACCTACGACTACGCCGTCAACATCCCCAACGACCTCTACCCGAACGTGGAGGGCAACCCGGACATCGTCCCCATCATCGTGGACCACCCGCCCATCTACCCCATGGCCCTCTGCAACACCATCTCCGGCCTCACGGCCAACGTGAAGATCCGTCAGGCGATCCTGGCGGCCCTTGACATGGAACCCATAATGCTAGCCGGTTACGGCGACCAGAAGTTCTGGAAGCTGAACGGGAGCTACTTCGCCCCGGGCATCCGCTGGTACACCACCGCCGGCACCGAGGCTTACGATCAGGCCAACCCGGAGAAGGCGAGGAAGCTCCTCGAGGAGGCGGGCTACAACGGCGAGCCCCTCAGGATCATCGTGGCCGGCGACATGACCGCCCAATACAACCAGGCCCTGGTGGTGGCCGACCAGCTCAAGAAGGCCGGGTTCAACGTGGATCTCCAGGTCTACGACAAGGCCACCTTCTTCGCCCGCCGCAACGACCGGAAGAACCCGCAGTGGGAGCTCGCGTTCTCCTACTACTACACCATCCCCGATCCGTCCCTCGTCCTCATGCTGAGCCCCACCTATGCCGGCTGGTGGGACACCCCCCAGAAGCGGATCCTCACTGAGGTCCTCAACCAGATCACCTACTTCAAGGTCCGATACAAGGTCTGGGAGGCCATCATGGAGCTCTGGTACATCGAGGTGCCCGCCATCAAGTTCGGCGACGCCTTCCAGCTCCACCTCAAGCGGGCCGACGTCAAGGGCTACGGCACCGAATACATCAACATGGGCGCCGCCCCGTACTTCTGGAACTCCTGGAAGTAGTGGGATCTCGTGGGGGCCTTCCCATCGGGAGGCCCCCCTTTCTCCTTTTTGAGATCGAAGGATGCTGTCCTACATCGTGCGCCGGGCCGCGGGGATGGTGGTGAGTGTGCTCCTGGTGGTTACCATCACCTTCATCCTCATGCAGCTCATCCCGGGGGACCCGGCCTCGGTTCTTTTGGGGCCCAACGCCACCCCCGAACAGATCGAGGCCCTCAAGCGCACCTGGGGACTTGATCGCCCTATTTGGGTTCAGTTCTACAAGTACTTCGCCAACTTCTTCCGCGGAAACTTAGGGGAATCCATCTTCTTCCGCCAGCCGGTGCTCCGGATCATCGGGCAACGGGCGGAGACGAGCGTTTTCCTGGGGATCATGGCCTTGATGGTGGTGGTGGGCCTGGGGATCCCGGCGGGGGTGATCGCGGCGGTGCGGCCCAACAGCTGGGTGGATAACTCCCTTCTCCTTTTGGCCTTGGCCGGGGCCTCCATCCCGAGCTTCTGGCTGGGGCTCATGCTCATGGTCCTTTTCGCGGGGAAGCTCCACCTCTTGCCGAGCTCCGGCTACACCTCGGTGATCGCCACGGGGAACATTGCCAACCTCAAGAACCTCATCCTCCCCGCGTTCGCGTTGGGGTTCGTGAACGCCGCCCTGGTGGCCCGGACGGCCCGCTCCAGCATGTTGGACGTCCTCCGGGCCGATTACATCACCACCGCCCGGGCCAAGGGACTGCGCGATTCGGTGGTGATCCTGAAGCACGCCCTGCGCAACGCGGCGATCCCCATCACCACGGTGATCTCGTTCACCTTCGCCTCGCTTGTCTCGGGGGCGGTGGTCACGGAGAACGTGTTCGCCCTGCCCGGGGTAGGGAGCCTGATTGTACAGTCGGTCCTAAAGCGGGATTATCCCATGATCCAGGGAATCATGCTGGTGGTGGCGGTGCTATACGTGGTTATCAACTTCGTTACCGACCTCACCTACGCCTTCCTGGACCCGCGGATCCGTTACCGGTAGGGGGACGCCGTGGGCTTTGCCAAACTCATCCTGCGCCGGAAGACCCTGCTTTTCGCCGTAGGGGTGCTCTTTTCGCTTGTGATCATCTCCGTCTTCGCCCCGTACTTCGTGCCCTACGACCCCGACGCCCTGAGGGTGGTGGACCGCCTGAAGCCCCCGAGTGTCAACCACTTTTTCGGCACCGACCACTTCGGCCGGGACATCTTCAGCCGGGTCCTCGTGGGGACGCGGGTGACGTTCATCCTCGGGCTCTCCATCGCGGCATTCGCGCTGGTTTTCGGGGTGCCGATAGGGGTCCTGAGCGGTTATTACGACCGGTTGGGGATGGTGGTCATGAGGGTGATCGACGCCATCATGGCCTTCCCCGCCATCATTTTGGCGTTGGCCCTCATGGCCATCATGGGAAAGCCGGGCATGGTGAACGTGATCATCGCCGTGGGGATGGTGTGGGCGCCGCGGATGGTACGGGTGGTCTACAGCTCCACCCTCTCCCTGCGGGAGAACACCTACGTGGAGGCGGCCAGGGCCTTGGGGGCTTCATCCGCGAGGATCCTCGTGCGCCACATCGCGGTGAACCTCCTGTCCCCGGTGATCGTCCAGTCCACCTTCACCTTCGCCTTCTCCATCATGGAGGTGGCGGCCCTGAACTTCCTCGGGGTGGGGATCCCTCCCTACGTCCCCAGCTGGGGCGGGATGATGAACGAGGGACGCACCTACATCATCCGTGCGCCCTGGATAATCCTCTTCCCCGGGGTGTTTCTAGCGCTTTCCGTCCTTTCCTTCAACCTCCTGGGAGACGCCCTGAGGGATCGCCTTGATCCCAAGCTCCGCAATATCGTTTGATCCGGCACCGCCGGCTTGGCCGGCCACGGAGATGTTATACTTCAACCGATAAGGTATGGGAGCACGTGTTACCACCCATAAGTTCACGGTGGACGATTACCATCGGATGCGGGAGGCGGGGATCCTCTCCGAGGACGATCGGGTGGAGCTCATCGAGGGGGAGATCGTAGTGATGAGCCCTATCGGGAAGAGACATGCCAGCGCGGTGAACAGGCTTCTGGACAAGTTTCTTCCTCTCCAACTTCGGAGAAAGGCGATCATCAGCGTGCAGAATCCGATCCGTCTGGGGGAACATTCCGAACCTCAACCGGACCTCGCCCTCCTGGTTCCCCGCGATGATTTCTATGCGGAGGGGCATCCAGGGCCCGACGACGTCCTCCTCTTGGTGGAGGTGGTGGAATCATCGGGCGATTACGACCGCGAGGTCAAGGTCCCTCTCTATGCACGCTTTGGGATAAGGGAGGTGTGGCTTGTTGACCTCGAAAAGGGGATCCTGGAAGTGTACCGCGAGCCATCGCAAAAGGGTTATAGGACCCGCCAGCTCCTCGGAGACGACGCCACGGTTTCCCCCATCGCCTTCCCGGAGATCGAGCTATCGGTAAGTGAGGTATTGGGGTGAGCTCAGGTCCCGGGCGCCACGGGGAGCGATAGGACCTCTCTTAGGAACTGGCCGGTATAGGACCCCTCCACTTGCGCCACCTCTTCCGGGGGACCCTCGGCTACGATCCTCCCGCCGCCCTCTCCACCTTCCGGCCCGAGATCTATGATCCAATCAGCGGTCTTGATCACGTCCAGGTTGTGCTCGATCACCACCACGGTGTTCCCCGCGTCCACGAGCCGGTGTAGCACCTGGAGCAATTTCCGCACGTCCTCGGGATGAAGCCCCGTGGTGGGCTCGTCCAGGATGTAGAGGGTCCTCCCCGTGGCCTTCCGGCCCAGTTCCCGGGCGAGCTTTATCCTCTGGGCCTCGCCCCCCGAGAGCTCGGTGGCGGGCTGTCCGAGCTTTATGTAACCCAGGCCCACATCGTAGAGGGTCTGGAGCTTGTGGCGGATGGGAGGGACGTTCTCGAAGAACTTCAGGGCCTCCTCCACCGTCATCTCCAGGACCTCGGCGATGTTCCTCCCCTTATAACGCACCTGGAGCGTTTCCTTGTTGTAGCGGGCCCCTTTGCAGACATCACAGGGGACGTAGATATCCGGGAGGAAGTGCATCTCGATCTTCACCTTTCCCTGGCCCTGACAGGCCTCGCAACGCCCCCCTTTCAGGTTGAAGGAGAACCGGGCCGGGGTGTAGCCCCGCATCCTGGCCTCCGGGGTCGCGGCGAAGACCTTGCGGATGTCGTCGAAGACCTTGGTGTAAGTAGCCGGGTTGGACCGGGGCGTCCTGCCGATGGGGGACTGGTCGATCACGATCACCTTATCGATGTGCTCGACCCCTTCGATATCGTCGTGGGCGCCGGGCTTCGGCGCGTGCAGCCCCAGCTTCCACGCCACCCCCCGATAGAGGATCTCCTCCACCAAGGTGGACTTCCCCGAGCCCGAGACCCCGGTGACGCACACGAAAAGCCCTAAGGGGAACTTGACGTCGATGTCCTTTAGGTTGTGTTCCCGGGCGCCGCGGACGACGAGCCATTTCCCCTTCGGCCTCCGGCGCTCACGGGGGATGGGGATCGTGCGCTTTCCCGCGAGGTACTGGCCCGTGAGGGACTTATCACAGCGGGCGATCTCCTCGGGAGTTCCGGTGGCCACCACGTATCCCCCGTGGATCCCGGCCCCGGGGCCTAAGTCGATGATCCAATCCGCAGAGCGCATGGTCTCCTCGTCGTGCTCCACCACGATCACCGTGTTCCCCAGGTCCCGGAGGCGCTTGAGCGTCCTGAGGAGCCTCTTGATATCCCGGGGATGGAGCCCCACCGAGGGCTCATCAAGGACGTAAAGGACCCCCGTGAGT
>JALVLL010000048.1:9603-15845 GCA_027027485.1 Candidatus Bipolaricaulota bacterium
TGAGTTGGGAGCCTATTTGGGTCGCCAAGCGGATCCTCTGGGCCTCGCCCCCGGCCAGGGTGTTGGCGGGCCGGTCCAGGGTGAGGTAATCCAGGCCCACATCGGCCAGGAACTCAAGCCTCGCCTTGATCTCCTTCAGGATCTGGTGGGCGATCATCCGCTCCCTTTTGGTGAGCTTCTCCTCTAGATTCTCAAACCAGGCCAGGGCCTCCCTCACCGTCATCCGGGTGACCTCGTGGATGTTCAGGCCGCCCACCGTCACCGCCAGGGCCTCGGGTTTGAGGCGCGTGCCGTTACACGCCGGGCAAGGCAGCGCCGACATGTACTGTTCGATCTCCTCCCGTGCCTCGTCGGTCTGGGCCTCCCGGTATTCCCTTTCCAGTGAGGGGATCAGGCCCTCGAAGTAGCGCCAATAAGTGCGGGTCTTGCCGTAGGTGGTGGTATAGACGAAGGGGATCTCCTCATCGGTCCCCCAGAGGAGGATGTCGAGCTTCCTTTTGGGGAGCTTGCCCAGGGGGATATCCATGGGGATGTTATACTCCTGGCATACCCCCTCGATCTGGGCCCAAAGCCACCGCGAGCGGGAGTTGGCCCAGGGGATGAGCCCCCCATCGCGGATGGATTTGCGTTTGTCTATCACGAGGTCGGGGTCCACCACCATCCGCACCCCCAAGCCCCCGCACTCGGGACACGCACCGTACGGCGAGTTGAAGGAAAAGAGCCGCGGCTCGAGCTCGGCGATGGAGATCCCGCACACCGGGCAGGCGAAGTGTTCGGAGTAGAGCCGCTCCTCCCCTTGGTCCACGAGCTGAACGATTACCAGGCCCTCGCCCCACTTGAGGGCGGTCTCCACCGAGTCGGCGATCCTGCCGCGTTTTCTTTCGGAGACCACGATGCGGTCGATGACGATCTCGATATCGTGTTTTTTGTTCTTGTCGAGCTCGATCTCCTCGTAGAGGGTCCGCAAGCTCCCGTCCACCCGCACCCGCACGAACCCCTGTTTCTTGAGCTCCTCGAAGAGCCCGCGGTACTCGCCCTTCCTTCCTCGCACCACCGGGGCCATGATCTGGACGCGGGTCCCCTCGGGGAGGGCCATGATCTGATCCACGATCTCCTGGGCGGTCTGGCGCTCGATGGGCCGACCGCATTTGGGGCAGTGGGGTTTACCTATCCGGGCAAAAAGGAGCCTTAAGTAGTCGTAGATCTCGGTAACGGTGCCCACGGTGGAGCGGGGATTGTGGGAGCGGGCCTTCTGGTCGATGGAGATAGCGGGGGAGAGCCCCTCGATGAAGTCCACATCCGGCTTCTCCATGAGGCCCAGGAACTGCCGGGCGTAAGCGGAAAGCGACTCCACATACCGGCGCTGGCCCTCGGCGTAGATGGTATCGAAGGCGAGGGAGGACTTCCCCGACCCCGAGATCCCGGTGATCACCACGAGTTTGTTCCGGGGGATCTCGAGCTCGATGTCCTTCAGGTTATGCTCCCGGGCGCCCTTGATGATGATCTTCTCCATGGGCGAATTTGTATCGTGCTTTTCCTTTGTCATTTGGACATACCAACCCCATCAAAAATATACCCGCCTCCCCTCGGCCCGGCCAGGGAGGAGCACCAAGTTGGTTTGGTTTCGGGTGGGTCATCACTTATACTCGATCCGGTTCGAGGAAAGGCGTGCGGTTTTCCTCGTTCCCAATTTGGAAATGTGGAGGTGCGCTATGATCCGTTTTCTGATGGCAGTTTTAACCCTCGTCCTTCCGTTTTCCGTCCTGGGCGCGGCCCAAGCCCTGCCCCCTAAACCGGTCCCGGGCCCGATCCCCCTTTCCCTCCCGGATCTTGTGGTCAAGGAAGTGGTGATATTCCGTGGATCCGGCGAGTTCCCCGCCTACACCTTCAGGATCACGATCGCTAACATAGGGAAAGCGGACGCTGGCCCGTCCCAGACCGGGTTGATCGCCTATACCCTCTTTAACGTCACGAAGCCCATGGAGCTCTATCTCCTCGGCCAGGTGGACACGCCCGCGATCCCCGCGGGAGCGGAGGTCACGGTGGTCTTCACCACCCCGGGTACCTTGAGGTCCAAGGAATACATCTGTGTGATCGCCGATTTCCCCACCAAAGCCAACCCGTTGGGAGCGGTCTTGGAAATCGGGGAGACGAACAACGCCCTAACGATCCCGTTGGACACAAGCAAAGGGACCTTCCCACGTTCCTATAAGGGCTGAGCGGACTTTCCCTCGGCAAGCCTCCTCGGAAAGGGGAGGCCCGTTTTCATTCGGACCTCGTCTGCCCCGTGAGTATCTCGCGTAGGAGGACCCAGTAGCGGCGGCCGGGCCCCCGGTGGAAGTAGAGGTCGAAGATCCGCCCGTCGCTGGTGCGCACCCGGTAGTGGTCGCGGTGGCGCCGCCTCCACCAGGTCCGTTTGAGATCGATGGACCTCCGCGCCGAGATCACTTCCTCCACCTCGAAGGCCTCGCCTCGCCACACAAATCTCACCGGCACGCCGAACTCCGCGACTTCCACCCGGATCTCCTCGTCGATGAACCTTTCCCTCTCCATCCCCCTTCGGGATTTTAGCCCCGCCTGGGGTGGGAACGAGGCGAGGCCGCTTGGGAAGCGGAAAACATTCGGGCGAAAATCTAGCTTGACAACGGGACCAGTAGGCTATAGAGTGGAGGTCGTGCAGGACCTAGTAGTGCCACAGTGGCCGTTGGGGTGTTCCCCAACGCGGTAGGGCACGAAGGTGGGTCCGGAAGTTCAAGAAGGAAAGGAGGGGAACAGTCCAATGGCCACCGGCAAAGTCAAGTGGTTCGATCAGGCCAAGGGTTACGGGTTCATCGAGCAGGAGAACGGACCGGATGTCTTCGTCCATTTCTCCGCTATCCAGATGTCCGGCTTCAAGACCCTGCGTGAGGGCCAGGTGGTGGAGTTCGAGATCGAGGAAACTCCCAAAGGCCCGCAGGCCAAGAACGTCATCCCCCGCTGAAGCGGAAAAACGTTGCTACGGAACGAGGGGGCCTGCGATAGCAGGCCCCCTCGTTTTTTTCTTGCTTCAAGCCCTTGAGGCGAGCAAAGCCTCCACCTCGTCCCGTCGGGGGAGCGAGGGCTGTGCCCCGAGCACGGTGGTGGCCAGCGCCCCGGCGGCACAGGCGAATTTCACCGCGTCCTCGATGGGTTTCCCTTCGGCCAGGGCCACGGCCAGCGCCCCGTTGAAGGCATCGCCGGCAGCGGTGGTGTCCACCGGTTCCACCTCGAAAGCCGGGATGTGAAGTGCGTCCCTCCCGGGGGAGACGATCATCGCCCCCTTCTCCCCCAGGGTCACCACCACGTGCTTCGGCCCCAGTTCCAGAAGCCTCCGGGCCTCCTCCTCGACGCTTTTCGCATGGGGCCCACCCAGGAGCCCGAAGAGCTCGATCTCGTTCGGGGTCAGGATGTCCACGAGCTCGAGGACCTCCCGATCCAAAGGCGTCGCCGGAGCGGGGTTGAGCACGGTGAGGAGCCCCTCCGCCTTCGCCATCCTGAGCGCGGCCTCCACCGTCTCCAATGGGATCTCGAGCTGCACCAGGAGCACGGCCGCTCCCTCGAAGGCCCTCCTCGAGCGCTCGATGTCCCTTGGGGTGAGGCGGCCGTTGGCCCCGGGTACGACCACGATCCGGTTCTCGCCGCCTTCCTCCACGATGATCAGGGCGACCCCGGATGGGGCATCGCGATCGAAGGATATGAGCGAGGTATCGATCCCCTCCTCCCGGTAAAGGCCGAGGTTGTTCCTGCCGAAATCGTCGTCCCCAAGTTTCGCGACGAACGTCACCTCGCCCCCGAGCCTCGCTGCGGCCACAGCCTGGTTCGCCCCTTTCCCGCCGGGAGCGATGAGGAAGTCCTTCCCCACCACCGTCTCCCCGGCGTCCGGGGCCACCTCGGTCCTCACCACAAGGTCGGTATTGGCGCTCCCTACCACCACGATCTTCATGGCGACTCCCACTATAATCCCCGGAGTGACTTCTGCAAAAAGCCAGGGGGAGGAGGGGGATCTGTATGCTCGATGCGGAGAGGGTGATAGAGGAAGTCGCGCGGCGGGGGATAAAGTTCGTCCAGCTCTGGTTCACCGACCTCCTGGGGAACCTGAAGAGCGTGGAGATCACTGCCGGGGAGCTCGAGGGGGCCCTGGAGGAGGGCGTGGGGTTCGACGGCTCCTCGATCCACGGCTTCGCCAGGATCGACGAGTCGGACATGATCGCCAAGCCCGATCCCGCTACCTTCGCGGTCCTTCCCTCTGAAGGGACCGTGGCCCGGCTCATCTGCGACGTGTACGAGCCCGACGGATCCCCTTACGAGGGCGACCCCCGCTGGTGCCTAAAGCGGGCCCTGGAGCGAGCGAGGGACATGGGCTTCGTGATGTACGTGGGCCCAGAGATCGAGTACTTCTATTTCCGTCCCGGATCCTCCCCTGAGCCCATGGACAAGGGAGGCTACTTCGACCTCGTCCCCCTGGACGAGGGAGCGGACCTCCGGCGGGAGACGGTGATCGCGCTCCAGTCCATGGGGATCCCGGTGGAGGCGGCCCACCACGAGGTGGCCCCGGGGCAACAGGAGATAGACCTCCGGTTCGCCGATGCCCTCACCATGGCCGACTCCATCATGACCACGAAGCTCCTCGTCAAAGAGGTGGCCCGGAAGCACGGGGTGCACGCCACCTTCATGCCCAAGCCCCTCTACGGCGAGAACGGCTCCGGCATGCACACCCACCAGTCCCTATTCACTTTGGACGGCAAGAACGCCTTCTTCGACTCCGATGACCCCCTCTACCTCTCCAAGGTAGCCAGGGGGTACATCGCGGGCCTGATGGAGCACGCCCGGGAGATCATCGGGGTCTGTGCCCAATGGGTGAACTCCTACAAACGCCTGGTCCCCGGCTACGAGGCCCCGGTCTACATCACTTGGGCCAAGCGCAACCGCTCCAACATGATCCGGGTCCCCATGTACAAGCCCGGGAACGAGGCCGCCACCAGGATCGAATTCCGTGCCCCGGACCCAGCCTGTAATCCGTATCTAGCCTTCGCGGTGATGCTCCACGCGGGCCTCGAGGGGATCGAGAAGGGATATGAGCTTCCCGAGCCGGCCGAGTACGACGTCTTCGCCCTCAGCGAAAGGGAGAGGCGGGCCCGGAGGATCCGGGAGCTCCCCGGCTCCCTGAACGAGGCCATCGCCGAGATGGAGAAAAGCGAGCTCGTACGCAAGGCCCTGAGCGACCACATCTTCGGGAAGTTCATCGAGAACAAACGGATCGAGTGGGACCTCTACCGCGCCCGGGTCCACCGCTACGAGCTCGAACGGTATCTCCCGGTCCTGTGAGGTGGAACTGGATGGACCTTGTCGTCCGGGAGTTCCGGGAGGACGATGCGGCCGGGGTGGCGGAGCTTTTGAACGCCTCGGACCGCGCCTGGCCGGGGACCTTGACCGGCGGGATCCCCTATACCCCGGAGCGGGTGCTGCGCGAGCTGGGGAAAAGGGAGTATCACGCGGTCCTCGTGGCCGAGGCCTCCGGGGAGATCGTGGGCTACCTCACTTTGGGCCCCCACTGGACGGATCTCTCCGCGGGATACGTGGGCTTTTTGGACGTCCACCCCGACCACCACGGGAAGGGCATCGGCAAGGCCCTCCTGATCGCGGCCATAGATCGCGCTACGGAACTCGGCCTCCCCTACCTCGGGCTCGATACCTGGGCGGGGAACGAGCGGGCCATCGGGCTCTACAAGCGGGTGGGGTTCTTCTGGGTACCCGGGACGAGCGTCTACATGGAGAACCACTTCCCCGCGATCCTACGCCTTCCCTGGGCCCGGGAACTTTTAGGGGATTCCCACTGGTACGACTGCCTCGTCCGGGAGGTCTCCCTGGAGGAGGACCGGGAGGAGTGGCACGGCCGCCGGATTTTCCGCTATCGCCTCGAGCATAGCGGGAAGTCCCTGGAGGTCCTCATCGACCAGGAGGCCAAGGCTCCCTGCGCCGTTTACTCCCCCGGCTTCTCCGCGGAGCTTTTTCCGGAGGAAGCGAAGCCCGTGGTTGCCTTCCCGTTTGCGCTCCGCTTCAGGCTGGAGAACCGCTCCAACGCGGCAAAGACCTTCTCCGCCTTTTTCCGGGGCGACGAGGGGGTTTCCCTTTCGGGGGGAAGGCTCCTTTCCCTGGGGCCCGGGGGGTGCCACGAGGAGGTGGCCGTGTGCGTACGCTCCCCGGACCTCCGGGATCTACCCCGC
>JALVLL010000049.1 GCA_027027485.1 Candidatus Bipolaricaulota bacterium
CCCCAGCCCCCAGGGCTCGACCCCGGAGATCCTGAGGAGTTCCAGCTCGTCCCTCCAGGCCTCCATGGTCATCTTCATCGCTGCTTTGCCGAAGACCATAGCGGAGAACGCCGCGATGACCAGGATCACCAAGGCCACCACCAGCGAAAGGGGCGGCAGGTGCCATGGGCCGGGATTCCGGAAGTGGAGCTCCTCCAACGCCGCGCCCAGCCCGGAGACCTCCTCCTCGATCCTCGCCCGAGCGGCCTCCAGGGCCTCCCGGGTATCGAACCAGACCAGGATGGTGGTGGACTCCGTCTTCCCCCCGCCCGGGACCTCCTCGCCGGGGAAACGGTATGAAACCCGCTTCACCCCCTCGATATCCCACAGCGACCAGGCCAGGCGATTGGGATCTTGGGGGATCTCCCCTTGGGGAAACCGGATCGCCACGATCCAGGCCTCACGGGGGCCACGGGCCTCGGATCCCTCCTGAAGCAGCGCCACCGAGCTCCCCCCGGCCAGGGCCAGGGCCAGGGAGATGGAGAAGGCTACCCACATGTGCCAGGTTTTGGACGATGCCTTCAGGAGCTCCGCGAACACGAAGAGGACGCGGCTCACGCCATCACCCCCGGCCTAAGCTCGACGACCTTGCCGCCGTTCGCCCCGAGCCTTGTGGGGAGGGAGGGATCGGACGTGGTTATAAGGATGGCGATCCCCCCGTTCCGGATCTCCTCCAGGGCATCCATGAGGTGCCGATGTAAGCCCTCGGGGAGGTCGCGGAAGATATCGTCACAGAGCACCACCGCCGGGCTGGAGCACACGGCTATGGCCAGGGCCAGGAGCCGCTTCCCCAGGGGGTCCAACTCCCTCGCGGGGACGTCCTTGAACCCCGATAGCCCCGTCAGGGAAAGGGCCTTCTCGAACCCCTCCTCGGCCGCTTCCCCCTTTATCCCTAGGGCCCTGAGCTTGAACCACAGGTTCCCCGCCACGGTCCGCCCGGGGAGGACGACCGGCGGGTACGGGACGAACCCGATGGATTTACGGAAGGAATAGAGCTTCCGCGGCGAGAGGCGCAGGATGTTCTTGCCCGCCACCAGGATCTGCCCCCGCGTGGGCTCCACTTCCCGCAGGATGAGCTTGAGGAGGAGCGTTTTCCCCGAAAGTGGAGGCCCCACCACGAACTTTATCTCGTCCCGAAGGAGCGTGAACGAGAGGTCCTCGAACACCGTCACCCCATCCGGGGTAGTGAAGCAAAGCTCCGAGACCTGAATCGCTATGTCATAGGCGCCTAACATCTCGCCAAAAGGTACCGTTCCCTTCCCGCTATATCCCGCTCCACCCTTAGTTCTACCCAATTTGATGCCAGTTTGGCAAATCGTATGAGCTCGCCCCCCTGGCCGTCCCCGATCTCGCAGAGCAAGTGTCCCCTCGGCTCGAGGTACCCCGGGGCCTCGCGAAGGATCCTCTTCAGCACCTCAAGCCCCCCCTCGCCTCCGTCCAGGGCGACCCTGGGCTCGTGCGTGGAGACCTCCCTCTGCAGGGACGCGATCCTCTCGGCCGGGACGTAAGGCGGGTTCGAGACGATGAGGTGGAATCTGCCCCGGACCTCCGCGAAGAGGTTGGAACGCGAAAAAGAGATCCTCCCCGAGAGTCCAAGGCGATGGGCGTTCTCCCAGGCACATCGGAGGGCTGTTTCGGATACATCCACGGCCTCTACCGATATGTCCCCCCTGACTCTGGCCAGTGCCAAAGCCAGGGCCCCGCTCCCCGTGCCCATATCCAGGACACGGGCTCCCGGGGGGAGGTCCCGCGCGAGGGCGAGGGCGAGCTCCGCGAGCCCCTCCGTTTCCGGTCTGGGTATGAAGACCCCGGGGTGCACCACGAGGGAAAAGTCCAGGAACCAGGTATGGCAAAGCAGGTAGGGGAGGGGCGTCCCTCGGGCGCGGCCTTCCACCAGGGAGATCACCAGCTCCCGCTGGCCCCCATCAAGTACCCCATCCCGCACCTTGACATCCGCCGGATCCGTGGAGAGGACATGCGCTAGGATCAGGGCCGCCTCGCGATCGGCTTCGTCCACCCCGGCCCCGGATAACTTCCTTTTCGCCCAGAGGAGACAGCTCCTGATATCCCAGGGCGCGGAAGCCGTGCCTTCCATTACCAATCGGGGGAGAGTTTCCCCGGGGCGGGGTGCCTGTCAACCGCGGATTTGAGCTCGTATAATCGGGCTTGGAAGGAGGATATCGGTGAAGACTTGGATCGTCGCGCTGCTCGGCATCCTCGCCCTGGGAGGACTTCTTTTCGGTTTGGGTGGCTGTGGGTTCCTCTTCCCCAAGCAGGAGCCGGTCCACTTCTACATGCCGGCCCTATCCCCCGATGGGAAGAAACTCGTCTATTTGGACCAGGGGGATGAGAGCTACGAGATATTCCTCATGGACATCGATACCGGTGAGGAGAAACAGCTTACGCGCAACAAATTCAACGAGATGTACCTCTCCTGGTCGCCCGATGGGAAGAAGATCGCGTTCATGGCCGCTCAGGAGAAGAACAACCTGGACATCTTCGTGCTGGATGTGGAGACGGGGGAGATCTTCCGCCTCACCACCGACAAGGCCAACGATGTGAACCCCAACTGGTCCGCCTCGGGGAGGATCGTCTTCAACTCCGACCGCGGGGACGAGTGGGCGGTTTACGCCATAAACCCCGACGGCACCGGCCTCGAGCGTTTGACCCCCCCGCGCCCCAAGAAGGAAGGGTGAAGGGCTCTGACATAAAGGCCTCGGGGGTGATCCTCGCCGCGGGCAGGGGGAAAAGGCTCGGCCTCCCGATCAACAAGGCGTTGGTCGAGCTTTTTGGGAAAAGCCTCCTCCGCCGCTCAGCCGAAGCGCTCGTGGGCTCCGGGATCTTGGCCGAGCTCGTGGTCGTCGTGAGGCCCGATGACCTAGAGAGGGCACGGGCGGAGCTGGAACACATCCCCCTTCCCCTGAAGGTCGTTGGCGGGGGCGAACGGAGGCAGGATTCCTCCCTCGCGGGCGTGGAGGCCGCGGGCGGCGATTACGTCCTCATACACGATGCCGCCAGGGCGCTGGTCTCCCCTTCCCTCGCGAGGAGGGTTCTGGAGGCGGCGGTGGAGCACGGCGCCGCGATCCCGGCGATACCCGTGCGGGACACCATTCGTTATGTGGTGGGAGGGTTCGCTCGTCCCGGCCCGAAAAGGGAAGGCTTACACCTGGTCCAAACCCCCCAGGGGTTCGAAAGGGGCCTGATACTCCGCGCGTTAAAGGAGGCCCGCCGCAGGGACGTGAGGATCACCGACGACGCCGAGGCGGTGCTCCTTTTGGGAGAGCCCGTGGCAGTGGTGGAGGGCGAGGCCACCAACTTGAAGATCACCTACCCCGAGGACTTAACCCTTGCTGAGGCGATCCTCTCCCTTCGGCCGGGAGGACAAGACCCTGGACACGATCCCCTGTAAGGCCCTGTAGTGGGTCCCGGGCCAATAGATCTTCCCGCAATCGCGGCACCGGGTATAGGTGTCGAGCCAGGCCGCCGTGCGCGGCGGGATCCTCTCCAACACCTCCTCCTTGTCCACCCGCTCCAACACCCCGTTGCACACCGGACACCTGGTGAAGGGCGAGATCTCCTCCCAAAGGTCGAAGCGGTTCACCACCTCCACCGCCTGCTCCAAGGGATGGTCGGCCCGCACGTAGTAGCCATGGGTGAGGCGGCCGTGCTTGAGGAGGTGCCGATCGCGGGTGAGGAGGATCCTTCCCTCCTCCACCGAGATCCGCACCAGCTCCTCGTCGTCGGGGTCCGGGGGCAGGGCGGTGTCTATCCCGAGGATCCTCAGGATCCGGGCGAGTTTGCCCAGGTGTACATCCGCCACGAACCTCGGGCGGCGGAGGGGCTTGGGCCTCAGGATGGCCACCGGAGAGATATCGATGGACTCGAATACCGGATAGACGGCCACCCGGTCCCCGTCCCGGAGCCGGTACGTGAAATCCACCGGCTCCCCGTTCACCACGATCAGATCCACCTCCACATGCGGCACCCCCAGCGCCTCGATGGCGTCCTTCACGGTGGGGGTACCCTTGAACCCGTATTCGATGTCCCGGTACCTCTTCCCCTCGGGCAGGAAATCGTTCAGCTCGGCATAGAAACGGAAGGTAACACGCCCCATCCCCCAGGATTTTCCGGCGGCCACCGTTTCCACGGCAAGTCCACCTCCTCTCCACTGGATTTCTACACCTCCGCGGTTAATTTTTGAGTTAGACGAACTCTGATTTTCCGAAAGGAGGTAGGCCATGGTGAGGTGGATATCGACGGCATTGGCTCTCGCCGTTGTGCTTGGGGTATCCGTGATCCCATATGCGCAGGGAATACAGGAGGATATAGCCCGTTCGGGACAAGCGGCCATCCACGCCGCCATCGATAGGGTGGCGCCGGCGGTGGTGCGGGTGGAGGCCGTGGCCGAACGGTCCTTGCCTCCTGACGTCTTCGAGTGGTTCTGGAGGTTCTTCGGAGAGCCGTTGCCCGAACGAAAGGTGACCTCGCTCGGCTCGGGGTTCGTGATCGAGTTCGAGGGAGAGAAATATGTCCTCACCAACGCACACGTGGTGGATGGGGCCCAGGAGGTTTGGGTCAAGTCACAGGACGGCAAGACCCGCCGGGCCGAGGTCCTGGGGACGGATGAAATGCTGGATGTTGCGGTCCTCAGGGTCGAAGGGGTCGAGGAGATCCCCGCGGCACCCCTTGGCGATTCCGATGCGGTCCGCGTGGGAGATTGGGCCATAGCCATCGGGAACCCCTTGGGCTTCGATTACACCGTGACCCTGGGGATAATCTCCGCCCTGAACCGGGACGTCCCCCGCCCCGACGGCAACGGCTACTTCCACCGTATGATCCAGACCGATGCCGCCATCAATCCCGGGAACTCCGGGGGGCCTCTCGTCAACGCGTACGGAGAGGTGATCGGGATGAACACCCTGATCGCCCGCTCCACCCCTCGAGGCATCGCGGTGGAGGGCATCAATTTCGCCGTGCCCATTAACGAGATCATGAGGGTCCTGCCCCAGCTGGTCTCCAAAGGCAAGGTGACTAGGGCCTGGTTGGGGGTGTTCATCCAGGACCTCACGCCCGACCTCGCCGCCCAGTTCGGGGTGGAGACCGGTAGCGGTGTGCTGGTGGCGGACGTTATCCCCGGGAGCCCGGCCGAGAAAGCGGGGATCCAGCGCGGCGACATCATCACCGCCGTCGATGGGAAGCCGGTCCACAATACCAATGAGCTCCAGCTCGAGATCATGTATCGCAACCCGGGCGACAAGGTGGTCGTGGAGCTGATCAGGGGTGGAAAAACGCTCTCGCTACAGGTGGTGCTGGGCGAGCGCCCCAAGGAGGAAGAGGTCATCCGGAGGGGATACGGGGAGAAGAGAAGGGGCGAAAGCGAGTACTTCGGGATGTCGCTTCGGGAGTTGACCCCTTCCCTGGCCCGTGAATACGGAATCCCCCCTTGGGTCGATGGCCTGCTGGTGGTCTCCGTGCAGCCTGGATCACGGGCGGATTTGGCCGGAGTTGAGGAAGGGGATGTGATTACCGAGGTTAACCAAAGGACCGTCCGGACCTTGGAGGAGTGGGACGAGATCGTCGGATCGATCCCGGAGGGACAGTCCATCCTCCTCACGATCTGGCGCGAGGGGCATACCCTGTTCTTGGTCCTGCGTTAGGCTTTATAATTAAGGAGGTCGGAGAGTAGCGCAGCCTGGTCAGCGCGCAGCGTTCGGGACGCTGAGGTCGCCGGTTCGAATCCGGCCTCTCCGACCAGCCTCCCAGGGCGGGTATAGCTCAATGGTAGAGCGCTGGCCTTCCAAGCCAGTGGCGCGGGTTCGATTCCCGCTACCCGCTCCAATGGCGCCCGTAGCTCAACGGGACAGAGCAGCGGCCTTCTAAGCCGCAGGTTGGGGGTTCGAGTCCTCCCGGGCGCGCCAGAGGAGCGTAGCTCAATGGCAGAGCGCCGCGCTGTGGACGCGGTGGTTGCGGGTTCGAGTCCCGTCGCTCCTCCCATCCCGCGCCCGTAGCTCAATTGGACAGAGCATCGGCCTTCGGAGCCGAGGGTTGGGGGTTCGAGTCCTCCCGGGCGCGTTTGTGCATTAGACGGCTCCGCTCCCCTCGTACGGAGGGTGTATAATCCCCTTCAATGGGAGAGGTCATGTTTCGGGCCCTCCCGTCCATGTGATCCCTGCTGCGAAAGGGGGTGTTGTCCCGGGAGGAAACCCCTCGAGCTTCGAGCCCCGCTGTTCAGGAGGTGAAGATGCGTAAACTGGGGTTGCTTTTGTTGGTTTTCGGGCTCTCGCTGGGCGTGGCCGCGGGTGCACAGACGATCGAGAAGGTCGTGATCGGGCTCTCCGCTCCCCCACGCACCATGGATCCCCACGGCTCCGACGCCGACTCGAACCTCTCCATTATGAGCAACATCTTCGATGGCTTGGCCCGCCGTGATGTCGATGGGAAACTCCTCCCCGGACTCGCGGTATCCTGGGAAAGGGTGGACGCTGTCACCTGGCGTTTCCGCCTCCGCAAGGGGGTGAAGTTCCATAACGGGAACGACTTCACCTGGGAGGATGTCGCCTTCACCTTCCAGCGACTGAAGGATCCCGAGGTTTCCGAGTTCCTGGCCACCGGTAACCTGGTGAAGTCAGTGGAGCCGGTGGACGGGGATCCGTGGACCATCGACATCGTGACCACGCGTCCCGTGGCCTGGTTCGTTCAGAACCTCCACCAGATATTCATCATGGACAAGGAGTCCACCGAGGCCCGCTCCCGGGGCGAGGTGGCTTCCTATCCCATCGGCACCGGTCCCTACAAGTTCGTGGAATGGATCCGGGGCGACCATTTGACCCTTGTGGCCAACGAGGACTACTGGGGCGGCCCGCCCCCGGTGAAGAAGGTGATCTTCAAGGAGATCGTCGATTCCTTCACCCGCTTGGCCGCCATCGAGACCGGTACGGTGGATATCATCCAGGACATCCCCCTGGAGCTCTTCGACCGTGCCAAGGCCAACCCCAACCTCTCGATCATCACCCGGCCGGCGCGGCGTGGGATGTTCCTGGGGATGAAGCAGACCCCCGATTACCCCATGCACGATGTGCGGGTACGCAAGGCCATCTACATGGCGATAAACGTCCAGGAGCTCATCGATAAGGTGATGTTCGGCCACGCCAGCCCCGCGGCCCAGATCGCCGATCCGCCCACGGTGGGCTACAACCCCGAGATAAAGCGCTTCCCCTACGACCCGGAGGAGGCGAAGCGCCTCCTGGCGGAAGCCGGTTATCCCAACGGCTTCTCGGTCACCCTCAAGGCTCCCACGGACCGCTACCCGCGGGACGAGGAGACCGCCGAGGCCATCGCCAAACAGCTCGCCAAGGTCGGGATCAAGGTCACCCTGGATGCCAAGCCCAAGGCGATGTACTTCCCCGAGGTTACCCACCACGACGTTGAGCTCTATTACCTGGGGTGGTTCGACGGGGCTTACTCGGCCATGCGGACCTTCACCAAGCTCGTCCACTCCTACGACAAGGAGCGGGGCTATGGCCTTTTCAACGCGGGCGATATCTCCGACAAGCTCCTCGATTACCTCATCGAGCAGTCGGACACCATCGTCGATCCGGAGCTTTATGTGGAGTGGTCGCAGATGACCAACCGTATCGCCTTCGAGTGGAAGGTCGTTTACATCCCGCTCTTCTACCTGGAGGACTCCTATGCGGTGTACAAGCCCTCGGGGATAAAGTTCACCCCCCGGCCCGATACCTGGATGACCATCGTGGACGTGATCCAGCCCTGAGGCAGAACGGATACCGCCAGGGGCGCGGGGATACCCCCGCGCCCCTGCGCTATTTTTAGAGGGGAAGATGGGGGCCTATATCGTCAGGCGGATCGCCCAGGGTCTCGTGGTCCTTCTGCTAGTTTCCTTCATCTGTTTTGTGATCTTCCAGTACATGGGGGATCCGGCATGGGCCCTGGCCGGCCGCTACGCCACCCCGGAACAGCTGGAGATGGTCCGGAAGAAGCTTGGGCTGGATAAGCCCTTCTATATCCAGTACCTCATCTTCCTCCGGAACGCCCTGCACGGTAACTTCGGGATGTCCTTCGTGAGCCGGCTCCCGGCCATGCAGCTGATCTTGGAGCGGTTACCGGCCACCTTCGAATTGGCCCTCATGGCGATGCTCATAGCCGTCACCTTCGGGGTGGGGCTCGGAGTATTGGTCTCGGTGGCCCCCAACTCGCCCGCCAGCCGCCTCATCATGGCGGGGTCCCTTTTGGGGATCTCCATCCCCACCTTCCTCACGGGGATCCTCCTCATAATGGTATTCGCGGTGGATCTCCGCTGGTTCCCTCCCTTCGGACGTGGAGAAGTGGTGCGGATATTCGGCAACTGGCGCTCCGGACTCCTCACCTGGGATGGCTTGAAACACCTCATCCTCCCCGCCATCACCTTGAGCACCTATCAGCTGGCGGTCCTCCTTAGGCTCACCCGGGCGGGGATGATGGAGGTATTGGGGGAGGAATACATCAAGACCGCTTGGGCCAAGGGGCTCCCACAGCGGGCGGTCCTCTTCAAGCACGCCCTCCGCAACGCGCTCATCCCCGTGGTGACCATGATCGGCCTTCAGTTCGGGGAGTTGATCGCTTTCTCCATCGTCACCGAGACCGTGTTCCAGTGGCCGGGGATGGGGAACCTCCTGCTTTCGGCCATCTTCGAGAGCGACCAGCCGGTGATCGTTTCCTACATCACTTTCGTTTCCCTTGTCATCCTCTTTCTGAACCTCTTGGTGGACATCCTGTACGTCTTCATCAACCCGAAGATACGCTATGTCTAAAAGGAGGATGCTGCGGCACTTCCTACGTGACCCTTCCGCGGTGGCAGGGGCGACGATCCTCTTGATATTCGTGCTGGGAGCCCTCCTCGCCCCTGTGATCGCCCCACAGAACCCATACGACCTCGAGGCCCTCAGCCTCGCCGACTCCCTCAAACCGCCCATCTGGATGGAGGGCGGTGAATCGCCGTTCCTCTTGGGAACGGACGAGCAGGGCAGGGACATCCTGAGCACCATCCTCTACGGATGTCGCACCTCCCTCACCGTGGCCTTCGGGGTGGTGCTCGTGGCGGGGACCTTCGGGATGTTGATGGGCCTTCTGGCAGGGTTCTACGGGGGGTTTATCGATGCGATCGTTATGCGCTCCGCGGACGTGTTTTACTCCTTCTCCACTACCCTGATGGCCATCCTGGTGCTTGGGCTCCTGAAGCAGAAGGGGGTCCTCGTGCTCATCCTGGCCATCTCCCTAACCGATTGGGTGCGTTATGCCCGGACGCTCCGGGGGGCCGTGCTGGCCGTCAAGGAGGAGGACTACATCAGTGCCGCTCGGGCCGTGGGGGCCTCCGGCGTCAGGGTCATCTTCCGCCATGTCCTTCCCAATGCCATCCCGCCCCTTCTGGTGGTGGCGGCGGTGGATTTCGGGGTGGTGATCATGTTGGAGGCCACTCTGAGCTTCCTGGGGGTGGGGCTCCCGGTGACCCAGCCTTCCCTCGGGATGATGATCTCCATCGGCAGAAAATACGTTTACGCGGGAAAGTGGTGGCTCATAGTTTTCCCGGGGATAGCCCTGACGTCGATCGTGGTGGGGGTGAATCTCGTGGCCGATTGGCTACGGGAGGAAATCAACCCGCGTATCAGGAGGAGGTTGGGCCGCTGAGGGTAATCGGGCCTGAATGTCCCTATATACTCGCCTATATACTCGGTCCCGGTTATGGGCATGGGAAGATCCGAAGGCGAACTGTGGAAGGTGGTGGACGAAGCCGATCTCGACCTCCTTATCACCCAGGGCGAGGACGGCTTCCCCCACATCCGCCCCATGACCCTCCTCGCCTACGAGGAGGACCGGGGGGTCCTTTGGTTCGCCACGAGCCGCAACTCCCGTAAGGTCTCCCACATCCGGAGGAACCCCAAGGCGGTCGCCTTCTTCGCCGTGTTGAAGGAAGGGGCCTTCGCCTCCTTCTTCGGCGAGGGCGAGGTGGTGGAGGACCCCGTGCTCAAGAACTCATTCTGGGAGGACCAGTGGCGCGAGTTCTGGGAGGGACCCCACGATCCCGACTACGTCCTCCTCAAGATCAAGGCCCGTAGGGCCCAATTCCACTTCTATCCCGAGGGGGAGATATGGGAACTGGAGTTCTAGGGCCCGCCGAGGAGCTTGTTGGATACCCGTGAGAGGAAATCGGGCTCCCAGGGGAATCTGACGAGATAGGTGTACCCCGGGGCCTTCCTCACCAGGGCCCTCTTTCCTTTCCCGAGGGTTCCTATCCTGTCGCCGTCCACGAACACCGCCGTGGGATAGCTGGCCTCCACCGCGATCTCGTGTTCCGGCCCGATCACGAGCGGCCTTTTCCCTAGGGAGTGGGGGAAGAGCGGCACCAAAAGGAGCGACTCCAGCGCGGGATGCATCAGGGGGCCGCCGGCGGCCGCGGCGTAGGCCGTGGTACCGGTCGGAGTGGAGATGATGAGGCCATCCCCGGCCAAAGGGATCTTCCCCACCCCGGCGATCTCCACCTCGAGCTCCGTGAAGCGATAGGCCCCCGGCCCCACCAGGACCACATCGTTGAGCCCGGTGACCTCGCCCTCCCCCCACTCGACCGCGACGCGCATCCTCCTCTCCACCCGATAGCTCCCCTCGAGGAAGCTCTCCAGTGCCGGGATCAGCGCTTCCTCTCCCCCCGAGCTCAGGAAACCCAGGGAGCCCCCCACGTTGATCCCGATGATCGGCACCTCCCGCGGATATAAGGCACTCGCCACCCGCAGCAGCGTCCCGTCCCCACCGATGGCCACGACCAGCGTGGCGCCTTGGGCCTCGATCTCCCTGCGGGGGGTCGCTTCGGCGGGGATCCCCCGCTCGCGGCACCACTTCACCCCGGCGGCCGCCGCCCGGGAGGTGCCCTTCTTCCTCGGGTTGTAGACGAAAAGGATCTTTCCCCTTTTGAGCATGGCCTCAGGACTTGCCGGCGTACTTCCAGCGGCAGAGCCACCGTTCCAGAAGCTCGAGGATCACATAGAACATAAGTCCCAAGAAGGCCAGCCCTACCACCCCTGCCAGGGAGAGGTCCGTGCGCATCCTGTAGATCTCGATGAAATTCCCGAGCCCGGACCACGGCCCCCCCACGATCCCGAGCTTGGTCTCGGCGATGTAAAGCATGGTTATCCCCAGTCCCACCGATACCCTGGCGGAGGTGAACACCTGGGGCATCACCGCGGGGAGGATCACGTGGCGGTGGAGCTGCAGGGAATTCGCCCCCGCGGCACGCACCGCGAGGATGTGGCTTGGGGAGATGTTCCTGGCGGCACCGTGGGCCGCCACGGTGACCTGGAAGAGGAGCGTCAAGGTTACGGTCACCACCTTGACCGCCTCCCCCACCCCGAAGGCGATGTAGAGGAAGAAGAGCAGGGCCACCGGGGGGATGGGATAAAGGAGGTATATGAGCGGAGAGAACCATCGGTTGATGTTCTCGTGGCTTCCCACGAAGAGCCCCAGGGGCACTCCTCCGGCGAAGGCCAGGATCAACGAGATGAAGAACCGGCGCGCCGATTCCAGGAAGGCCGCGCTCCACTCGGGCCACATCTCGGCCCCCGCCGCGGCCACGCCCCAAGGGTACGGGATCAGGGCCACCCCCCGCGAGAGCTCGAAATAGAGGGAGACCAAAGACCAGAACAGGAGGATCAGGACCACGGCGAAGAGGTAATGGAAGAGCTGTCTCATCTTCCCTCCGGGGAACCCAAGATCTCCCGGGCCCTGATGACCACCTCGTAGAACTCCGGGGAGCGGCGATATCCCGGCTCCCCCATCCCCGGGTTGTCCAGGACCTCCACCACCTTGGCGGGGCGGGGCGAGAGGATCACGATCCGCTGCCCCAGGAAGACGGCCTCCTCGATATCGTGGGTGACCAACACGCCGGTGAAGCGGTACATGTGCCAAAGCTCCAGGATGATCTCCTGGATCCTCTCGCGGGTGAGGGTATCGAGGTTGGCCATGGGCTCGTCCATGAGGAAGACCTTGGGCCGTAGCGCCAGGGCCCGGGCTATCCCCACCCGCCGCCGCATCCCCTCCGAAAGCTCCGAGGGATACCTGTTCTCGAAACCGGCCAATCCGAGGGCCCTGAGGATCTCCCTCACTCCTTCACGGGGGAACCCATGGAGCCTGAGGGCGAGCTCCGCGTTCTGCCGCACCGTCTTCCAGGGCAAAAGCCCCGCGTCCTGGGTGATGAAGGCCACATCCTTCCTGACCCCCTTGACCTCCTCCCCCAGGACCAGGATCCTCCCGCCCGACGGCTTTATCAGCCCATCGATGGCCAAAAGCAGGGATGTCTTCCCGCATCCGGACGGGCCGATCACCGAGACCAGTTCCCCGTCGCCCACCTCCAAGCTCAATCCGTCCACCGCCAGCGTCCGCCGCCGGCCGCGTCCGTACTCGATCCGGAGATCCCGTACCGAGATCATCCCACGAACTCGTCCGTCACGACCTCCTCGTAGGGGTGTGCGAACTTGATGTAGCGCTTCTCCAGGGCCCAATCATGGACTGCCCCGTAGATCTCGGGGGCCAGGATCCCGGGCGGGGGGAACTCGGGGACCTTTATGGCCTGGATCGCCGCCTTGACGCTGGGGTTGGTGAGGACCTCATCGGGATCCATCCCCCGGTAAAAGAGGTGGAGCACCTCGGGCGCACCCAAAGAAAGGAGGCCTTCTTTGGACTCCTTGTTCATCCTCTCCGCGGCGGCGGAGAAGGCGGCGAGGAACTTCCTCACGAGATCGGGATGCTTCTCCACGAAAGACCGTTGGAAGATGATGAGGTGAGGGAGGTGCGGGACATCCTTGAAATCCCGGAGTTCCTTGAGATCGAGCCCTTCCGCCTTGGCGAACTCCAGGGAGAAGCTCGCGTAGGGCTCGGGGAGAACCGCCGCGGCCACCATGCCGTAGACCACCATGGATGCCGCGAGGAAGAGGTCGTCCTGGCCGAAGTAGAGCCCGGGATGGGGCTCCATTCCCAAGCCCTTAAACGCCGTGTCCATCGCGAACTCTATGTCGGACTGAAGCGGAAGCGCTATCCGGAGAAAGTTTCTCTTCCCCAGGGAGGGGAGAAGGTCCCGCAGGGACTCCGCCCGTATATGGCGGCCGTTCACCAGGAAGGCGAATTGCCTCTCCCCGGGCTTGGGGCAGTAAGCGGTGGCCACCATTAGGGGATCGGTGAGGGCGGCGAGCAGGACCGCCGAGGCCACGTCCCCTATGAGGGCGTCCACCTGGCCGGCATGGAAGGCCATGAGCCTGTCCCGCTGTGAGGCGAGGGGAACGATCGATATCTCAACCCCTTCCTCCGCGAAGAGGCCCCATTCCTCGGCGAAGATGATCGGGGCGGAGCCCAGGATGGGAGCCGGAGTAACCCTTATCGCCTCACCCCATGCGGCCACCGAGAGGACGGGGAGAAGAAAAAACAGGACTGTTCTAAGATTTCGCATGGCGCTCCATTATATGGACGCGGGCGGGCCCCCGCAATGTGATGGCGATCACTTGGCTTTGTCCTTTCGTTCCTGTATAGTAAGTGCAGGACAAGGGAAAAGGAGGTGAAGGGAGAGCATGTGCTGCGGCTGGTGGCTTCTTCTTTTGCTCTGGTGGTTGGCCTGGCTCGGGGCCTTCGTCGGTTGGTGGTGCTGCCCGTAGGGTAAGAGGGTGCTGAAGCGGTTCTTGCTTGTGGCCGGGCTCTTGGCCCTGGCCTTTTCTTCTTGGGGCCAAGGGTCCCAGGAGGAGCAATGGTATGAACGGTTGAAGCCCACGGGGCTCCCGCGGGAGGTGCTCGCGGTCCTCCCGGTGGAGATCCCCCCTCAGGGCTTCGGGTTCCCCCAGAAGGTCCTTTTCATCTTCGTATACGTTGACGATAGGGCCGTGAACTCACGCACCCGCTGGCGGGATGTGCTCGAGGAGTATGTGGATAAAAGGGCTGTGCTGATATGGGCTTACTCGCAGATGCCCCTCGTCCCCACGGTGTCCTTCGATCCCCTGGCCATATGGTTCTCCCAAGGGGAGAGGGAGTTCAAGCCGGAGCGTAAGGATTTCGTGGATCTAGAGGGGGATTTCCTCTCTGGGATCCTGTACGGAGGGAAGCCCGCGGCGGCCCTGGTCATACTCGGCGAGTGGCTCGACCCCGGGAAGCCCCTCGAGGTCCACTACGGGGACCTGGCCCAAGCGGTCATCCCGATGGTTTCCCAAGGGGAGGGCCAGTAAGCGCCCCTCCCTCCTCGAGCCCCGCGATGAGCGCCTCCACCGCGGGCCCGATTATCTCCGGGACATATCCCCCCTCGAGCACCGCGAATGTGGGAAGTTTAAGCTTCCCCAGGAGTTTTCCTATCTCGCGGTAGTCGTCCACATCGAGGCCCATGGAGGCCAGAGGGTCGTATCTGTAGGTATCGAAGCCGGCGGAGATGGCGAGCTGCTGAAACGGCCCCCTCCCTTCGGCCTCGGAGAGCGCTTCCTCCAGGGTCGCGAGATACATCTCGGGGCCACAGCGGGCCGGCAGAGGATAGTTCAGGCAGTTGTCATGTGACTCCAACCCCGTTCCCGGGTAGTTCCAGCGCTGGTGCAGCGAGACGTAGACCACGCGTTCGTCCCCCAAAAACACCGCCTCGGTGCCGTTCCCGTGGTGCCCGTCTATGTCCGCGATGAGGGTTTTGAGCCCGGAGAGCCTTACCGCCACGGCGATGTTGTTGAAGTAGCAGAAGCCCCCCAGGAAATTGGGGCCGGCGTGATGGCCCGGGGGACGCATGAGGGAGAAGGCCCGCCTTTTCTGAGCCATCACCGCCGCGCCCACGGAAAGCCTGGCGTAAAAGCCTATGTTGGGGTACCTCGGGCAGTCCGGGTCGTAGAAGTCCAGGGAATCCACCTTTCGGATCAGCCTCTCGGAGTGGACGCAGAGGAGCTCTTTATCGGACGCCGGTTCAGGCTCCACGAATTTGAACCCCCTTTCCCGGAGGTACTGGGAGGATATCCTGACCCTGGCCGGAGACTCGGGATGTGATGGTTCTTGGTACTCCAAGGCCTTGGGGCTATAAATGATCTCCATGGCCGTGGATTATCCCCTGAGCTCCGGAAGGGCACAACGTATCGTGCTGGTCTCTTCCTCCCCCAGGAGGGCGGATCTTTTGCGTCTTTTGGTGGACGAGTTCGAGGTCCGTGCCCCTCAGGAAATCGAAGGGGAGGTCGGAAGGCCCTGGGATCTATTGGTGATCGCCGAAAGGAAGTTCCTTTCTGTGGAAAAGGGGCCCGACGAGATACTGGTCGCCGCCGACACCGGCGTATTCCACCGGGGTGTCCACTTGGGGAAGCCCCGGGACCTCGGGGAAGCGCGCGAGATGCTTTCGCGGCTTTCCGGCGATTGGCACCGCGTGTACACGGGCCTCGTGGTGATGGGGGGAGGGGCCGTGGTGAGGGAGCTCGTCTCCACCCGAGTGAAGTTCCGGGAGATCTCACCGGAGGAGATAGACTGGTACCTCTCACGGGAGGATGTGTTGGACAAGGCCGGGGCATACGCCATCCAGGGCGCCGCGTCGGCCTTCGTGGAGGAAATCCAAGGGGATTTCACCAACGTTGTGGGTCTCCCCTTGGGGGCCCTTTACCGGGCGCTCGTGAGGTGCGGCTGGATCCCGGTTGTGGGGAGGGGGAGCGGGGGGTAATGTCCGGTGCGGAGATGTCGCGGGTAATCATCGTGGAATCGCCCACCAAGGCCCGGACCATAGGCCAGTACCTCGGCCGGGGTTATACGGTGCTTTTCTCCAAGGGACATGT
>JALVLL010000050.1 GCA_027027485.1 Candidatus Bipolaricaulota bacterium
CTCCTGGGCAGCGAGCTTCACCGGGGGGGCTTTGGGCTTCAAGCCCCGCCCCGCGGGCCTATCCGGCTGGGTGACCACCCCGACGACCCAGCCCCGCTCCGCCAGGACTCTCAAAGCGGGGACCGCGAACCGCCCTGTCCCCGCGAAGACGATCCTTGGGGCGAAGACTTCCTCACCTCCTGGTAGAGCTTGAGGAGCTTTTTGCGCTCCGCCGCCGGCAGGTGATCTATGTAGAGCATCCCGTCCAGGTGGTCTATCTCGTGCAAAAGGAGCCTCGCCTCGAGCCCCTCGAGCTCGAGGCGCACCTCCTTCCCCTCCTCGTCCTGGGCCCGCACCACCACCCGCTTGGGGCGCGGGACCTCGGCCTCTACCCCGGGGAGGGAGAGGCACCCCTCGGAGTCCACCTCCAGCTCCTGGGAGCGCTCCACCACCTCGGGGTTGAGGAGGACCTTGATCTCGTCCCCGAGCCTCACGATGGCGGCCCTGATCGGATAGCCCACTTGGTTCGCCGCGAGCCCCAGGGCGGTTTCCGGGTCGAAGGCCCGCTTCAGGGCTTCAATGGCCTCCAGGGTCTCCGGCGAGCCGGGCTCAGCGCGCTTGGCCGGGCGCCTCAGGATGGGATCGGGATAGGTACGGATCATCTTGGTCCTCCTGCAGAGGCCGGGTATTATAGTTGGATATGCCGATGCCGACAACGAAAGAGCCCCCTTGGGCACTGATCGAGAAGGTGATCTCCCTGGAGAGGGCCAAGGGGTTCCGGGACGAGGCCGTGATCGGCGGCTTGGAGGGATTTCTGGAGCTCCACTGGCCCGAGGGGGCGGAGCTCGTGCGCGGGTACGGCTCCATGTCCCCGGAGGAACGCCGAGAAGCCCTTTCCAAGCTCGAGGCCGCCCTGGATAAAAGGAGGAGGACCGCCCTCGGCTCGTTGAAGATCCCCATCGAGGAGGCCGCTGGAGTCGGCCCCCAGGTGGCCAAGCTCCTCCGCAAGCTCGGCATCGAGACCGTGGAGGACCTCCTCACCACCTTCCCCCGCCGCCTCGAGGACCGCTCGAGGAAAAAACCCATCGGCCAGGTCCAGGACGGGGAGGCGGTGACTGTACAGGGGGTGGTGCGGGCCAAGTCCCGGATCAAGGTGCGGCCTAAGCTCGAGCTCATAAAGGTCGCGGTGGACGACGGGACCGGGGTGCTTTTCGCCATCTGGTTCAACCAGCCCTGGATCTGGGACGAGATCGAGCAGGGGAAGGAGTACTCCTTCTTCGGCAAGGTCCAGATCCGCTTTGGGGAGCGCCAGATGGAGAACCCGGTTTGGGAGCCGGCGGGACGGGAATTCAACACCGGCCGCTGGGTGCCCATATACCCCTCCACCGAGGAACTCTCCCAGGGGATGTTGCGGGCCATCATCAAGCGGAACCTGGCGAGGTTCGGCCCCCTCATCGAGGACCTCCTCCCGGAGGAGGTGCGCAAGAGGCGGAAGCTCCTCCCCCGCCGCAAGGCCATCCACGGGATCCACTTCCCCGAAAGTCCCGCCTCCTTCGAGGCGGCCCGCAGGACCCTGGCCTTCGAGGAGCTCTTCCTCCTTCAGCTTGGGCTCGCCCTCAAGAAGAGGGAATGGCAGCATGGGGAGGGGAGGGCACTGGAGCCCGATCCGGGGATGGTGAGGAGGTTCCTGGAGGGCCTGCCCTTCGAGCTCACCCCGTCCCAGAGTAGGGCGCTGCGGGAGATAGAGAGGGACCTCCGGGCCCCCTATCCCATGATGCGCTTGCTGCAGGGGGACGTGGGCTCGGGGAAGACGGTGGTGGCCGCGGGGGCGTGGGTGCTGGC
>JALVLL010000051.1 GCA_027027485.1 Candidatus Bipolaricaulota bacterium
CTGTATGGGGTGGGCATCGCGGTCACCCCACCGAAGGTCCTCCGGGGGATGGGTATTGACGGGGCCTTTGGGGTGGCGGTGACGGAGAAGCGCAGCGACGGGGAGCTGGAGGCCTTTGTGGAGGCCTTGAGGGGATGACGGATGCCCACGATCTACAGGAAGGGGAGATCCGGCCGCAGGGCGATACGGTTCCCGGGGACGAAGGCCTCGGAAGGTAAGATCCTCGAGGCGATCCCCGAGGGACTGCGCCGAAAAGAGCCCCCGTGGCTCCCCGAGGTATCCCAAGGGGAGCTCGTGCGGCACTACACCGCCCTTTCCCGGATGAACTACGGCGTGGACACCGGCTTCTATCCCCTGGGCTCCTGCACGATGAAGTACAACCCCAAACTCAACGAGGAGCTCGTGCGTTCCCTCCCCTTCGGCGCGCTGCACCCCCTCTTCCCGGAGGACGCGGTTCAGGGGATCCTGGAGGCGCTGTGGGAGCTGGGGGAGTTCCTCAAGGGGATCGCCGGGATGCCCGGGGTGACCCTGCAGCCCGCCGCCGGCGCCCACGGCGAGTTAACGGGGATGCTCCTCATAAAGCGCTACTTCGAGGACCGCGGTGAACTCGGGAGGCGCACCAAGATCCTCCTCCCCGACTCGGCCCACGGCACCAACCCCGCCTCCGCCGCCATGGCCGGCTTCCAGGTGGTCTCCATCCCGTCCGCCGAAGATGGAACAGTGGATCTCGGGGCTTTAGAGGGAGCGCTCGGCGATGACGTGGCCGGGATCATGATGACCGTGCCCAATACCCTGGGGATATTCGAGCGGAACATCCTCAGGATCACGGAGCTCGTCCACGATGCCGGTGGGCTCTGCTACTTCGATGGGGCGAACCTGAACGCCTTCCTGGGCCGGGCCCGGCCCGGGGACATGGGCGCCGATATCTTCCACTTCAACCTACATAAGACCTTCTCCACCCCCCACGGCGGGGGAGGTCCCGGGGCGGGGCCCTTGGCGGTCTCCGAAAAGCTCCTCCCGTATCTCCCGGTGCCGCGGATCGTGCGCGATGGGGATCGCTTCGTGCTCTCGTACGACCTCCCGAGGTCCATAGGTAAGGTACACCCCTTCTTCGGGAACGCCTTGGTTTGCTTGAGGGCCCTGGCCTACATCCTCACCCTGGGCGACGAAGGCCTGAGGGAGGTATCGGCGGGGGCGGTCCTCGCCGCGAACTACCTCCGGGTGAAGCTGAGGGAGGCCTACGAGGTCCCCTATGACGGCCTCTGCAAGCACGAGTTCGTGGCCTCGACCAGGAACCTAGGGGTGAAGGCCCGTGATGTGGCCAAACGCCTGATCGATTACGGCTTCCATCCGCCCACCGTTTACTTCCCCCTGATCGTGGAGGAAGCCCTGATGATCGAGCCCACCGAGACCGAAACGAAGGAGACCCTGGATTCCTTCGTGGAGGCGATGACGAGGATCGCCGAGGAGGCCAGGGAGAGGCCCGAGCTCCTGTATGAAGCGCCCCACAACGCACCGGTGCGGCGCTTGGACGAGGTCAAAGCCGCCCGGGAGCCGGTCCTGCGCGAGGAAAGGGGTTGATAGGGGAGATAACGCTACGGAATCAAAAACGCCGGGAGATCCCGGCGCTTTTCCTTCCTGTCCGTCCGCCAAAGGAACGTTATTCTTTCTCTTCCTTCTTCGCCACGATCTCCATGCCGTTGTAGTAACCGCAGTGGGGGCAGACCCGATGGGGGAGTTTGAGCTCGTGGCAATGGGGGCATTCCACGGCGGGGACCATGTGGGCGCGCCAGTGGGTGCGCCGTAACCTCACCTCGCGG
>JALVLL010000052.1 GCA_027027485.1 Candidatus Bipolaricaulota bacterium
ATCCTCTCCTCATCCACCTCTATTCCCAATCCCCGCCCCCGTGGCACGGGTATCATCCCCCGGGAGGTCAGCACGAAAGGAGGATAGGCGATGTCCTCCCGGAAATAGCGGTCGGTGGCGGAGATATCGTTGGGAAGGGTGAAGCCCGGGAGCGTGGCCAAGGCCACGTTCAAGGCCCTGCCGATCCCCGTCTCGAGCATCCCCCCGCACCACACCGGCACCCCGCGCTCCCGGGCGAGGTCGTGGATCTCGAGCGCCGCCGTAACTCCCCCCACGCGCCCCTGCTTGATGTTGATCACCGAGCAAGCCCCTAGCTCCAGCGCCTCCCAGGCCCGGTGGGGCGAGGTAATGGATTCATCGAGGCATACCGGCGTCGAGATCCGCCCCGCGAGCCCGGCGTGCTGGAGGAGGTCCTCGTGGTGGAAAGGTTGCTCTACGAGGAGGAGGTCGAACCGGTCGAGCTCGTGGAGGGCCGGATCGTCGGGGGAATAGGCGCAGTTGGCGTCCACCTGGAGCTTTATGTCCGGGAACTCCCCCCGCACCGCCTCCAGCACCTCGATGTCCCAGCCGGGCCTTACCTTGAGCTTCACCCTGGGATAGCCCTGCTCCAGGAAGGAGCGAACGCGCTCGATGAGCGCGGGGATGAAGTCCTGGATCCCGATGCTCACCCCGGAGACGACCTCCTCGCGGATCCCGCCGAGCTCCCGGTATAGGGGCACCCCCTCGAGGCGGCAATGTAGGTCCCAGAGGGCGGCCTCCACCGCCGCCTTGGCCATGGGGTGGCCCCGGATGGGGGCGACAACCCCGGGGAATTCCCGGGGGTGCCCAAGCCGGGCTCCCCGGAGGAGGGGGACGATGAAGTCCTGGATCACGTGGATCGCCGTCTCCACGGTTTCGTATGAATACCAGGGCCCGGCCGAGGCCACGCACTCCCCCCAGCTCACCTCGCCACCGCCCGCGATCCGTACGAGGAGCGCCCGGCGGGCCCGCTCCTCGCCGAAGCTCGTGCGGAAGGGATGGATGAGAGGAAGTTCGATCAGGAAAAGCTCCAGTGACTCCAGGGGGATCAAGGCCCGAAGAGCACCTCCTCCAGGGGCCTCCTTTCGAGGAGGAGGAAACTGCGGCCGCCGCTTCGCACGAGCCCCGTGGCCAGGTACCCCAGCTCCCCCATGTAGTGGTTCAGCGCCTCCCGCACCGAAAGCCTCCACCCCAGGGCGAGCTCAGCGGACTCCCGCTTCACCGCGGAGAAGTCGGCGGGGATCTCCAAAAGGAGCCTCTCCTCCCGGAGCCCTAGGTCCGGTGGTCCTGGTTCGAGGCCCCGGGCCGCGTTCACAACGGGTATCCCCTCGGGGAGGCTCTCCGGGTATCCGGGGAAGCCCCCCTCCAGGCGTCGCTCCACCCGGGGCGAGACGAGATGCCACTCGCAGAGGAGCCTGTCGGTGGGGAGGTTCAGGTTCAGTTTGTCTCTCAAGGTCCCGTAGAAGTTCTCGAGGTAGCGGGTGGCCACGCCCCCGAGTTTGTTCAGGTTGAAGTGGGCGTTGCGCGACTCCAGGGGGTCGAAGGTCCAGGTGATGAGGTCGATGCCCTGCTTGAGGACGTGCTCCCTCTGGGCGAGCTTGAGCCTGTAGCCCACCCCACGGTCCCGGAAGCCCTCTTTGACCGCGGCCATGTAGGAGTAATGCCGGAGCCTTCCCTCCCCGGTCCTCCCGAAGAGGGAGAGGACGAAGCCCACCATCGCCCGCCTCCCGCCCTCCCCGGCGAAGGCGCCGAGGACGAGCCCCCCGGCCTCGACCATGACGAGGATGGCGTGGTCGGGGAC
>JALVLL010000053.1 GCA_027027485.1 Candidatus Bipolaricaulota bacterium
GGCCGTGCCGCCGGGGTGGCCCGTTCCGACTACCTCGACGGCCTCGCCGGGATCGTCCACCGCTACATCTCCCGCTACCCCTCGGGCCTCGATCCCGAAGTGATCGAGCGGCGCGCCGAGAACCGCGAGAGGATCCTGGATTACTTCGGCGCCACGGAGGACGACTGGCGCGACTACCGCTGGCACCTGAAACACATCCTCAAAGGCCCCCGAGGGCTCAAGGTCCTCAAGGAGCTCGTGCCCCTCTCGCCCGAGGAGGAGGCCGCGGTGGAGCGGGCGGTGCGGGAAGGGATCCCCTGGGGCATCACCCCTTACTACCTCTCCCTCTTCGACTTCGAGAGCGCCGAGCGGAAACGGGACCACCAGGTCCGCTCCCAGGTGATGCCGCCGCCCCACTACGTCGAGCTCATGTCCCAGCATCGGGGGGACCGGGAGTACTACTTCGACTTCATGGGCGAGCACGACACCTCCCCCGCCGACTCCATCACCCGCCGCTACCCCTACATCGCCATCCTCAAGGTGGCCGACACCTGCCCCCAGATCTGCGTCTACTGCCAGCGCAACTGGGAGATAGAGGGGCCGCTGCAACCCGGTAGCATCCCCACCCTGCGGGAGCTCGACCGGGCCCTGGATTGGTTCGAGGAGCACCCCTCCATGATGGACGTCCTCCTCACCGGGGGCGATGCCTTCCTGCTTTCGGACAAAACCATCGCCCACATCCTCGAGCGGCTCGCACGGATGCCCCACGTCAAGAACATCCGCCTCGCCACCAGGACCCCCGTGACCCTTCCCATGAGGATTACCGATGAGCTTGCCGATCTCATCGGGTCCTATATCGAGCCCGGTCGCAGGAACGTCTGCGTGGTGACCCACGTGGAGAGCGCTTATGAGGTGACCCCGGAGCTTGTCGAGGCGGTCTGGAAGCTGAGGAAGCGTGGGATCTACGTTTACAACCAGCTCGTCTACACCGTCGAGACGAGCCGTCGTTTCCAGAACGTGGCCACTAGGATCGCCCTGAAGCTCGCCGGAATCGATCCCTACTACACCTTCTATCCCAAGGGGAAGGAGGAACACAGGGACTACCGGGTCCCCATCGCCAGGGTCCTGCAGGAGAGGAAGGAGGAGGCGAGGCTCCTGCCCGGGATCTTCAGGACCGACGAACCGGTCTTCAACGTCCCCCGGCTGGGGAAGAACCACCTGCGGGCCTGGCAGGACCACGAGCTCATCGCCATACGTCCCGACGGCTCCCGGGTATACCTCTTCCACCCCTGGGAGAAGGGGATCGCCAGGGTGGACCCCTGGGTCTACGTGGACGTCCCGATCCGCGATTACCTGGAGGAGCTTGCGAAGCGGGGCGAGGATCCCGCGGAGTACCGTTCCATCTGGTATTACTACTGAAGGGGGCGAGATGCTGGTCGAGTACTGGATGAGCCGTGACGTCTATACCATCTCCCCGGAGACCCCGATCCTGGACGCCGAGCGGATCATGCACGAGCGGGGCTTCCGGAGGCTCCCGGTGGTGAAGCGGGGGAGGCTCGTGGGGATCGTGACGCTTTCCGACATCCGCGGCGCCAAACCTTCCCCCGCCACGAGCCTCAGCATCTGGGAGCTCAACTATCTCGTTGCCCGCATCACCGTGGGCGAGATCATGACCAAGGACGTGATCACCATCTCCCCCAAGGCCACCATCGAGGAGGCCGCCTCCATCATGCGGGAGAGGAAGGTGGGGGCGCTCCCGGTGGTGGAGGAGGGGAAGCTCGTGGGGATCATCACCGAGTCGGATCTCCTCGATGCCTTCATGGAGATCATGGG
>JALVLL010000054.1 GCA_027027485.1 Candidatus Bipolaricaulota bacterium
AGGGGGAACTCCTCCGGAAGTCCGTGGTCCGGGGGGTGGGGATCGGTTACAAGACCGTAGGGGGGGAGGTCACCGGGGAGCTCGCCATCGTGGTCCTCGTCACGAAAAAGATCCGTCCCGTCGCCGATATCCCGCCCCACGAGAGGATCCCCCCCGAGATAGAGGGGGTACGGACCGACGTGGTGGAGGTGGGGGTGGTGAGGGTTCCGGTGCCGTTGGAAATCGGACGCCGCGACAGGCTCCGTCCGGCCCCGGGGGGCTGCTCCATCGGCCACGTCCGCTCCACCGCCGGGACCCTGGGATGCCTGGTGAGGAGGGGTGAAGGGGAGTTCATCCTCTCCAACAACCACGTGCTCGCGGCCACCAACCTCGGCGTCCGGGGGGACTACATCGTCCAGCCGGGGCCGGCCGATGGGGGACGGGTTCCGGAGGACGCCATCGCCAGGCTCGTGGACTACATCCCCCTGGATTTCTCCGGTGAGAACGAGCTCGATGCGGCCATCGCGAGGCCCCTCTCCGAGGAGCTGGTGACCCCGGAGATCCTGGAGATAGGGGAGCCGCGGGGGAAAGCGGAGCCGGAGCTTTTGGCCGAGGTGGTGAAGTCCGGGCGGACCACCGGGCTCACCCGGGGCGAGATAGGGGTGGTGGAAGCCACCATCGACGTGCTATATGGGCTTAAACGCGTGCGTTTCGTGGGACAGTGTGTGGTCACCACGCCGAAGTTCTCGGCGGGCGGTGACTCGGGCTCGGTGGTGCTTTACCCCGAGAGCAAAAGGGTGGTGGGGCTTCTCTTCGCCGGCTCCGAGGAAGCCACGGTGTTCACCCCGATAGGTACGGTACTTTCCCGCCTGGATGTCTCCCTTTGAGGCGGTGCCGGGGGTTCATTCCCCGAGCGGTATGTGCATCTCCAGAAGCGAAAAGCCGTGTAACTCGTTGTACCGTTGGGCCACGTTGTAGGCGTCCATGGCCGAGTAGAGGGACCAGCCGAGCTGGGCCAAGGGGACCACGTAGAAGAGGAAGGGATTGAGGGTAGCGAAGGCCACGTAATAGCCCACCGTGGGAATGGAGACCGCTACCAGGAAATGGACCAGCGCTTTGTCGCTTTCCCCGTTGAGGTACTGCCCCAGCCCGGGGATGATGAAGGAAGCCAGCCCGTGTAGGAAGGGATCTTTTGGCCCTTCCTGGGCTGCCCCGAATACGGGGATTAGAACCCCCAAAAACGCCGCCAAAACGAAGATCTTCCCCATCCTCTCATCCCCTTTCGGGGGACCAGTTTAGGACACTCCGCCCAAAAAGCCAAACTAGAGGGGCTCGAAGCGGGCGAGGAAGTGGCGTAGGGGACCCTCCCCCGAGATGAGCCGCATCCCATGGATCTCCTCTTTCCTCTCGGCGATCCTCACCAGGGCATCCACCACCACCTCCAGGTGCTCCCGAGTGTAGACCCTGCGGGGGATCGCGAGCCTGACGAATTGGAACTTCGCCTCCTTCCCGAACATGGCCGCGCCCACCTCACAGACCCGGACCCCGGCCTCGAGGTAAAGCTCGCAGGCCAGGGCCTGACCCGGGAAGCGTTCCGGCGGGATGTGGGGAAGGAGCCTACCGGCATCCACATAGACCGCGTGGCCTCCCGGGGGCCAGTACACCGGGACTCCAGCCTCCCGGAGCCTCTCCGCGAGCCACCTCACTTGCCCCACACGATCCCGGAGGTAGTCGAGTTCCAGGGCCTCCCGGAGGCCCACCGCCAACGCGGCCAAATCCCGTCCCGCCAGGCCCCCATAGGTGGGGAACCCCTCCACGCGGATGAGCATCTC
>JALVLL010000055.1 GCA_027027485.1 Candidatus Bipolaricaulota bacterium
GCCGGACTCCCCTGCGGCGGCGAGCTCCACCGCTTGCACCCCCACGGCGTAGGCCTCATCCAGGTCCACCGGGGAGGCATAGAGGATGGCGTCGCGCTGTTCCGTCCCGGGGACCTGCCCCCGGGCAAGGCCCCGGGCCGGAAGGCCCACGTCGTTCAGATGATTGACCAGGTTCTGCGCTACTGTAGCCCGGGAGGAGGAGAAGGCCGCGTGGCCGAAGGCGTCCCTTCTCTCCCCCAGCTCCCCGAGCTTAAGGCCCTCCGAGACCACCACCAGTGCCCGGCCATGGGTTCTCACCGTGTCGGCGATGGAATCGGTGATCTCCTCCAGAGTGAGCCCACACTCGGCGAGGAATATCAGGAGGGGAAATTCTCGGTCGGGATCGGCGAGCCTGGCGGCGGCGGGGACGAACCCCACTCTCCTCCCCATGGCCTGGACCACGAGCACCGGATCCGCCGGGGATGATCCCCGATTTTCTTCTTCCAAGCACTGGATCGTCCACGCCCAATACCGGGCCACGGAGCCGTACCCCGGGGTGTGGTCCACGAGCTCCATCTCCGGGTCGCCGAGGTCGTTGTCGATGGTCTTGGGGACGCCGATCACGGTGAGCTCGTACCCGGCCTTTTGGGCGGCTTCGGCTATCTTCTGGCACACAAGCTGCGTATCGTTTCCGCCGATCCCGAAGAAATAACCTACATCATGGGCCCTGAAGACCTCGATGATCCGCTCGAGGTCCTCTTCGTGCTCGAGCTTGTAGCGGGCGGTGCCGATGGCCCCGGCGGCGGGAGTGGTACGCAGTAGCGCGATCTCCTCCTCGGGCTGGGCGGAGAGATCCAGGAGCTCCTCCCGCAGGATCCCCAATACCCCGTGCCATGCGCCGTAGACGGTCCCGAACTTATCCGGATAACCCCGGGTCGCTTCCAGGATCCCCCGCAGGGAGTTGTTGATCACCGGGGTCGGCCCTCCCCCCATGGCGACCACTACGTTTTTGAGTTCCCCCATCTCGCCTCCCATCGTCAGCGGCTATATCTCCCTTCGTGCAAACCTTTTCATTATACCGGTCCCCAATACCACTTGGCAGAAATCGTCCACTTCAGACGCCGGAGTAGTAGAGAAGTCCCCATCGGCGGGGATAACCACGTCCACCTGGTTAGGCCCTGAAAAACTTCCAATGGAAGTGGGAGGATCGATGGGTCCCCGATCCCCGCGTAAGCGAGAACCCAGAACCCTCCGTTCCAACTTAACCCAAGTGCGAAAAGAAAAGCTCTTTGGGACGGTGGTAACACAGGTGTTCCGCAAGTTTCGCGGCCACAGAGGAGGGCATCCTCCCCCGCTCCACCATCTCCCCCAGGGTATCGGCGAGCACCCGCCGGAAGATGATCGTGCGGGATTCGTAGGAGAGAATCTTGCGGGAGTCGGTCACCATCCCCGCAAAGAGGGAGAGGAGATCAACGTTCGCGATCAGTTCCAGATACCCGCGCATGTGATAGGGGTTATCCATGAACCACCACGGGGCTCCCAAGTAGACCCCGGGGAATGCCCTGGCAAGAACGGCAACGGTATAGGCGTGGGCAGGATGAAGCACGTATAGGACCACAGTGAGGCGCCCATCGAAGCGGTTGAGGAAATCAGAGATCCCTTGGACAAGCGGAAGATCGTGGTCGGTTACGTCGCCCCCGGAATCCCTCCCCAAGGCGAAGAAAAGGGCATCCCGATAGTCGCGCACCGCCCCTATGTGGAGCTGCATTACCCACCCCGCCGCCGCATCGAGTTCCGCGAAGAAATGCATAAGGTAAGAACGGAGGTCAACGATGTCCTGGGGTGGAACCTCCTCGCCAGCCACAGCTCGGGCATAGGCCCGGGAAGCCCGTGCATCCGAAACTAAAGGTAGATCCGCTTCCTGAAGGGCATGATCACTGATGCGACATCCATGGCGACCGAACTCCCCGTGATCGCGTTCCAGGGCATCCAGGAGACCCCGCAGGCTCGATACATCGCTCCCATACTTTTCGCCCAATTGTTGTACAGTCTCTTTCCAGCCACCTGCCCCCACCCGCAGGAGCGCGTCCGGCCGCCATGTGGGGACAATCTTTATCCCCGAAAATTCCTCTGCCAAACGGTGGTGAGATCGAAGGTCCGCGCCCACGGGATCGGTGGTGGCCAGGATCTCCACCTTCATATCCCGGAGAAGCTGCCGGGGGCGCATTTCGGGCCGGGAGAGCTTCTCCTTGGTTCGATTCCATATGGACTCCGCGGTATCGGGGCCCAATAACTCCTCGATCCCGAACCGCCGGGAAAGATCCAAATGGATCCAATCGTATACGGGATTTCCCGCGCAGAGGGGAAAGATCTCAGCTAGGGCAAACCATTTTTCCCGGTTAGGGGCATCTCCGGTGATCCGTTCCTCGGGGACGCCCAACCGCCGCATAAGCTCCCACACATAGTGATCCGTGGCCCCCTCCGCCTCCCAGATATCGCTCCACCCCCGGTCCTCCGCGATCTGGGAGGCCTCCACATGGCTGTGGGCATCTACGATGGGAAGCTCGGCGATGTGCTCGTAGATCTCCCGGCCAGTCGACGTACGCAAAAGATAATCATCCCTGAATACCACTTCGCCCTCCTCGATCCTTAGCCCTTGAGCATCCCCTCGCTTAGACCTTTGATGAAGAAGTTACGGAAGGCCAGAAAGAGGATGAACACCGGCACTATGGTCAGGACCACCATGGCACCGATCCGCCCGTAAACCAGCGTCTGTAGTTCGTCCCGAAGCCACACTATGCCCACCGGTAAGGTCTGCCACTGGTTTTTCGTCATCAACGTGCTGGCGAACATGTATTCCTGCCATGCAAACACAAAGGTGATGATGGTGGTGGCTGCCAGGGCCGGCTTGGTAATGGGAAGCATCACCCTGAACCACAACTGGAATTCGTTACAGCCATCGATGATGGCCGCGTCGCGGATGTCAAGGGGGATTGTGGAGAAGGCGCCCCTCATAATGAGGAGGCCCCAGGGGAGGTTCAGCGCCACATACGGCAGTATCAGGCCCAGCCAGTTGTTTTGTAGCCCCAGCTTGTCCTCCATCATATAGATGGGGATAAGGTACATGATGTAGGGGATAGTAAGGACAAGGATGACCCCGGTGAAGAGCAGGTTTTGACCCCGAAAACGGCGGACACCAAAAGCATAACCACCCATAGCGCTGGCGATGAGGACAAGGATGACGGTGGAAAAGGTGACCACCACGCTGTTAAGGAAATAACGTCCAAAGCCGCTCATCTGTGTTAAAACGTAGATATAGTTTTCCAACGTGATCTTCCGCGGGATGATCGTGGGGGGGAAGCGGTAAATGTCCCACGTGGGACGAAGCGACGTGTTGAGCATCCATAGAAGCGGCGAGATGTAGATGAGCGCCAAGAGTGTCACCACAATGAAAATCGTGAGGCGGTTCTTGCGCCAGATGTAAAGGAGCCTTCTCATCAAGCCCTCCTCGCCGTCTCCGGGCGGAATATCCGGTTGAGGACCCAGGAAAGGACGAGGATGATCGCCGCGGTTATGTAGGCGACCTGGGATGCCCTCCCCATGTCCAGTCGCTCAAACGCCAGTTTCCACGAGTAGAGGTACAACGTCAGTGTGGAGGTTCCCGGGCCCCCTTCCGTAACTACCGCGGGGAGTTCGAAGGTCTTGATGGAATTGATCAGGATCCAGATCCCCCCGATAAGCAGATACGGCTTCAGATTAGGAAGGACAACCTTGAAGATCTCCTGAAGAAAGTTGGCCCCATCGACCTTGGCGGCCTCACGGAGCTCCCTGGGGATCGCCTGCAACCCGGCAAGGAAGATGATCAGAGTGAAGCCGATCATCTTCCAAGAACGGGCGATGGCAAGGCAGTAAATGGCGGTGTAGGGATTGCCGAACCAATCGATGTTCCAATTCTTAACCCCCATCCAGCGCAGGATATGGTCGAAGATCCCGATGTCGGGAGCCAAAACCCACGCGAAAATGATCCCCACCAGTGAAAGGGGAATGATCATGGGAAGATAGAAAAGCACTTGGAAAAAGCGGGTTCCGAAAACGAGTTCGTTTATAAGGATCGCTAGGCCCAGGGAGAAGGTGAAAGTAGCGATAAAGTATGGAATGGCGAATTTCACCTGATTGAGGAGCGCGTCGTGGAAGAAAACATCGTGGAACAAGGTGTGGATGTAACCGCGGAAGCCGATGAACTTCGGAGCGGAATCCCGGGCGTAATTGTACTCGGTCAAGCTGAGGTACGCGGAGTAACCTATGGGGAAAGCGATGAACACGAACACGAAGAAAATAGTGGGAAGAAGGAAGATGAGGAGATTGAGCCGGTCTCGGATGTAACGCTTCCTTCTCTGACTGATCACGGCCTTCCTGATTTCTAAAAAAGAAAGGGCGGCGAACACCACTTGGATGCCCGCCGCCCGCCTCCGCATCAGTGCGCCCGTAGGTCCGTGAAGTCCAGGTCCGCCGACTCCTCCGCGATCTTTGCCAGTGCCTCGTCCACGCTGATCCGGCCGAAAGCGGCGTCAGGGAGGTACTTCACCAGGATATCCAGGTATTCCTCGAGATCGGCGAAGAGCGGGATAGGCTGGGAGTTATCGGCGATGGCCAGGATGGTTGGCATCTGGTCCTGGAACCAGGTGATGCCCTCTCCGTAGTACTCCTTCAGCACCGGGAGCTTGCCGTAATGGTTGAAGCTCCACTGCTGGAAGTACTTGGAGAAGATCTGCTCGCGGATAAAGGCCCTGGCCAGTTCCTTATTGGGAGAGACCTTGGGGATCCAAACCGAGTGCGTCCAGATGATGGAGCCGTTCACGTCTGCACCGGGCCAACCGATGTAGGCGATGTCGCCCTCGTTGCCGGTCACGCTCACAAGTTCCATGATATGGCCTTGGGCGGCATAGAAGGAGCCGACCGCGCCGGTCTTCCATTTGGCATACCCATCCTGATCGGTGATGGTCCACTTGCCGATCCCCTCTTTGTACATCCTCTGAACGTAGCTAAGCCACTTGTGGGCCGCTTCGCTGGTGACGTCGAAGCCCTTGCCGTCGGGGGCGAGGAAGGTTCCCGTCATGGCCTTGATGGGACCACAGTAGTTGTACTGCATGAACTCCCGATCCCAAATCTGTACGTGGGCGCCCAACGGGGAGACGGCCTTGAGCTTGTTGAACCAGCCGAAGAACTCATCCTCGTCCCAGCTGGGTATGGGGATCGGTTTATTGTTCTCCTCATCCCACAGACCAGCGGCCTTCATGAGCCGCGTGTTGACGCCGATGATGGCCACCTCGCCCATGAAGGGAAGCACGGGGTAATAAGCACCCTTGCCGTCAGGCGTCTTGTAATAGCCGGCGGCGAGGAAACCGCCCACGAACTTGTCCGGGGCCATGTGGCCGGTGAGCAGGTCATCCAAGGGCTCCAGCCAACCACCCACAATCACCGGGGCAAGCATGGAACCCGAGCCCCCGACGAACACGTCGAAGGGGGTGTTGCCGGCTTTCCACGCGGTGATGTAAGTGGGAGCGCTCCACTTGCTGGCCCGGGTGAGCTCCACCTTCACGCCCGGATGGTCGGCTTCGAACCGCTTGGCTACCTCTTCCAGGGGGAACTTCTTGAAGATCCATGGCGGAGCGTAGACCCGCAGGACCTCTTTGGGGAACGCGATAAACGCCACCCCAAACGCCAGAAACACCGTTAACCCGATCAGAAGTTTCCGCATCTGCACCTCCTTGGGTCGTGGGAGTTCTTGCCTAAACGACTTACCAAATCCCTCCCGTTATCACCCCCCTTCGATGGAGATCGCCCGGCCTTCACGAGCCGATGCATAGGCGGCGAGGACCAGCCGTAACGTCTCGCGGGCATCCTCGCCGGTCACCGCCGGGTCCCTGTCCTCCCACACTGCCCGGACGAAGTCCTCAATCTGACGACGATGCGGCTCTATCTTCAGATCAGAAGGGCTTGGCGAGCGCTCGAAGGCCGTCTTGCGTCCCACGCTCGGGAAAATATCGGGGACTTCCGGGATATCGGGGACTTCCGGGATATCGAGACGGACCAGCTCGTTCTCCTCCAGCACCAACGTCCCCGCGGTCGTGTGCACCTCCAGCTGCATGGGATAACCGGGCCGGATGGCCGTGCTTGCCTCCAATGTAGCAATAACTCCGGAGCGGAATTCGACCGTCATCACTAAAGTGTCCTCTACCTCTATATCATGCCGAATGTTACCCGCCACAGCAAACACCCGAACGGGCTTTCCCCCTATCCAACGCAGGAGATCCAGCATATGGATGGCCTGGGTCATCAGGACCCCGCCTCCCTCGGTGGCCCATAGTCCATGCCAACGGGTGTAGTACCCCGGTTCCCGGTACCATTTCACATATCCGGAGAGGTACAGCAAGCGTCCCAAACGCCCGGATTCGAGGGCGTTTACAAGGGCCTTGATATCGTCCTCGAACCGCGATTGGAAGATCACTCCCAATTTAACTCCCTTTCTTCGCGCTTCCCGGATCAAGAGATCGGCTTCCTCCATAGAAGTTGCCAGTGGCTTTTCCACCAACACATGCTTCCCCTCTTCCACCGCGGGAAGCATGATCTCCGACCTCACATGGTGCGGCGTGCAGACGATCACCGCGTCCACGGCCTCGAGAAAACGATCCAAGGCGGTATAACCCGATATCCCGAACTCATCCACGAACCTTCGAACACTTGACTCGCGGTGTCCATACACGGCGGTCAACGATGCTCCCGGTACACCACGGAGGGCCTCGGCATGAACACGGGCCACGCCCCCTGGCCCCGCGATCCCTACCCTCAGGGTATCCCTTCCTTTACTCGGATCTCTCGTACACAATTCGCCCCCCAACCATGGTGAGGTTCACTTCGAAATCCGGGGTGAAGACCACCACATCCGCACGATATCCGGGCGCCAATACGCCCCGATCACGTAGGCCCAAGATCGCCGCTGGAGTCGCGCTGGCCATTCGCACCGCGTCTAAAAGCCCAACGCCCACGTTCCGGACCAGATTTTCCACGAGATCTATCATCAACGCCGCACTCCCCGCGAAGGCGGTCCTGTCCGGGAGAATAGCCACATACCCCAGGGGTGAAGACTCATATCCCTCCGGTGGTCTACCCCGCTCCACAACGACCTCCCTTTTCCCCAATCGGTATCGCCCCGGTCCGAGCCCCGCAGCTGCCATGGCATCGGTTACCACACATACCTTGTCAACCCCTTTCATCCGTAGCACCAATCTGATCAGGCTCGGGGGCAGATGATGCCCATCGGCGATGAGCTCAACCGTAAAGCGATCCAATAAAAGGGCGGCCTCTACCACCCCGGCGATCCGGTAAGCCATGACCCGACGCACAGTGGAGCAACCGGAGTAAAGGTGGGTGACATGGCGGAATCCCGCTTCCGCCGCAGCGAGCATTTGGGAATACGTGGCATCACTGTGGGCCACGGAGACCAATATCCCCCGACGGCTCGCTAGTCGTCCACATGCCAGAGCCCCCGGAAGCTCCGGAGCCATCGAAACGCGGCGGATAGAAGGATGGTTCTCAAGGAGCATCCGTATTCTCCGAAGGTCCGGTTCCTGAAGGTGCTTAGGATCCTGTGCGCCAGCCTGTACAGGGTTCAGGTACGGCCCCTCCAAGTGGGCACCGAGGAGTTCCGCTCCCGGAAGCCCCTCCACCATGGCATCCTCCACCGCCCGCAGGGCCCCCTCGATCTCATCCCAGGGGGCCGTAAGGGTCGTGGCCAGAAACGAGGTGGTGCCGCCCTTAGCATGGGCCAGCGAGATACCCGCCAGGGCCTCCGGGGATCCGTCCATTACATCGTTCCCCCCGCCTCCGTGGAGGTGGAGATCTATAAAGCCCGGGGCTACGTACGAACCCTGGACCTCGATGATCTCACCCCTAGTGGGGACGCCCTTTCCCACCAGCGCGATCTCTTCGCCCCGTATAACCAGAGTGCCCCCCGGGATCTCCCGAAATGGAGTCAACACGGTGCCGCCCACAAATGACAACATACGCGTCATACCATGTAGCGCTTCAAGGTATCTGGGGAAAGGAGGCTGGCAGACCCTTGATCCAGAAAGAGATGCACATCCGGATGTGTGCGCAGGATGGAAGCAGGGCATTCAGGAGAAACCTCCGCCTCCAAGGCGCACTTTACCGCAGCGGCCTTCCTTTCCTCGGGCACCACCGAAATTATGCGTTTGGAACGCAGAATCTGGCGCACAGACATGGTGATCGCCCGTCGTGGTACTTCCTCCAAAGTCGGGAACCATCCCTCGTTTACCTGTTGACGACGGCAACTCTCGGCCAACCACACGATGATGTAAGGTGCGTCGGTTTCGAAGTCCGCTGGGGGATCGTTAAAGGCGATATGGCCGTTTTCCCCGATCCCCACGAACGCCACATCCACTTCCTCGTTTCGGATGAGCTTGTTCAAACGCTGTACCTCAGCCTCCGGATCTGGAGCATCGCCTCTGATCAAATGGACAGTCCCCGGATGCACACGGTTTACCAGACGTTCTCGCAGGTATCGCCGGAAGCTAGCGGGATGATCGGCTGGAAGGCCGATGTACTCGTCGAGATGGAACATCACGGTACGTTCCCAGGGCACGTCCTCTCGCACCAGGGATTCCAAGAAAGCCAACTGCGATGTCCCGGTGGCCGCCACGAACACGGCCTTTCCCTTACGTTCTACCGCTTCCCGCAGCGTGCTGGCCGCCAAAGCGGCTGCGGCGCGTCCCAGCTCCGTGACCTCGTCGAATAAATATATCCTCAACACGCTACCCCTTTATCCCGGATTCAAGCACAGCACGGGTCTGTTCCAATCCCTCTGGGTCAGGGAGTTCCAACACCCAGCCTCGAGGCTCCAGTGGCCTCAAGGCTTCGTATGCTTCCGCGAGCTCATCCCAGGAACGAGGGGGAACGTGGACGCCGGTATCCCAATCCTCATAAGCATAGAGGTGTACATGCACGATCCACGGCGCGAGCGTCTCCGCCCAGTCACGAAGGGAAACGCGTCCCTCCTGCACCGAAGGGCTCGAGCGGGCGTGCCCGACATCAAAGGTGACCATGACCCCACTACGCCTCACAAGTTCCCGGAACCTTTCGAGGTCGGAAGCCCACCCCCATTTCAGGTTCTCCAAACATAACATCCCTCCGGCCGCGTCCACATCCCCCGCGAGCTCCGCCAAGTTGGCTATTGTCCGCTCCCAGTGGAGTTCTTCCATGGGGATCGAATTGGATCCCACGTGGAGTGTAAGGGGCGTCCGGTAATTCAGCGAGGTTAAATAGCGAGAAAGGATTTTCACATACATTTTCAAGTATTCCAGGGCCCCCCGTGCGATAAGGGGATCCCGATGCCCCACTTCTATATCAGTTGTGGGCAAGTGAAAAGAAAAATATAAACCCGCCTCGTCCAAAGCGGCGAGGAATGCCTCCAACTTCTTTGGATTCAAGGGAAGTCGGAAGTCATTGAGATACCACTCGATGCCTCCGTAACCGTTTTTCAATGCATAAGCTATCGCCTCACGATAGGAAGAACGGAAGATCCGCGAGGAAAACATAAGCTCCATCTTCATCCGATGCGGAAGCTCGCGGCCATGGACTTCCCCGTATAGCGGTTGATGGCATATGTAACCGTAAACACTGTGAAGAAGAGCACCACGGCCAGCGCACTGGCCAGCCCGTAATCGCCATCGTTGACGCTGTCGTAGATAGCGATGGATAGGGTCCTGGTCCGGGCGGAGTAAAGGAGGATAGAGGTGCTGAGCTCGGTAAGGAGAGTGGCGAAAGTGAGGATAGTCCCCGAAGCCATTGTGGGGAAAATGAGGGGAAGGGTCACTTTACGGAAAGTTTGGAACCAAGTAGCTCCACTCAGTATCGAGGCCTCCTCCAGGGCAGGGTCCAGTTGCGTGAGCCCGGCCGAGACCGAGCGGAAGACATAAGGTGTCCGACGAATCACAAACGAGATGATCATGATCCAATAGGTTCCCCTAAGGACCAGGTATCCGGTGGAGAAGGTGGAGAGCAACGCCACCGCTACCACGATCCCCGGGAGGATGAAGGGCAACATCACCGCATAATCGAGGACCGCACTTCCCCGAGGCCGACGGCGTTGAACCACGTACGCGATCAACGTCCCGATCACAGCCGCCCCCAGGGAAGAGGACGTGGCCAAAATCAAGGTGTTTTTGATAGGTCCCGAGAGAAACCTTGGGATAGCGAGGTAATGGCTCAAGGTAAAACCCTGTGGCCAAAGGCCATTCCAGGTTTTGAAGAACGACATGACGATCAACGTGAACTGTGGAAGCAGTGAAACCAGAACCACCCCCCAACACAAAACGGTGGCCAGGACCCTGATCACGGGGTGGCGGTGCATATGGAGTTTGGAACGGGAAGCGGATATCGTTTCGTATTCACGCCTGCTCACGATGTAACGCTGGAACCACAGGGCACCTCCGGTGATGAACACGCTGATCAGGCTTATAGCCGCGGCAGCGTGGAGGTTCCAGAAGCCGTTCACCTGAAAGTAGATCAGCGTGGGAAGCACATAGGTGCTGCCCCCTACAATGGCGGGGACTCCGAAGTTGCTGATGGCCCTGATGAATATGAGGATCCCCCCCGCGGCGATGCTCGGGATGATGAGGGGCAGGCTTATGGTCCGTAAGATCCTGGGAAGACGAGCCCCCATGACCGAGGCGGCCTCTTCCAACGTGGGGTTAGCCGTCTCGAAGGCCCCTTCGCTGAGAAGGAAAACGAACGGATAGTACATAAGGGTCATGGCGAGGATGACCCCAAAGGGGCCATAGATGGGGGGGAGGCTTATTCCCAATCTCTCGAATATGTACCTCAAGGCGCCGTTGCGTCCGAGGAGGATTATCCAGGCGAACGCGCCGAGGAATGCGGGCATGATAAGGGGTACTACGCTCAGGGAAAGGAGCACGTTTTTCCCAGGGATCTTCACCCTAGCCACCAGATATCCCATCGGCACGCCTATGAGCATGGTAAGTCCCACTACAGCAAAGCTGATGTAGAAGGAGTTGATAAGGGAGCGGCGATACAGATTGCTGGTCAAGAACTTCTCGAAGTTCACCAGACTCAGGTTAGAAAGGGAAAGTTCCTTGCCGTTGGGAACGAAGGCGATAAGGACGGTGCGTAGCAAGGGGTAGGCGAGGAACACGGCAACGAAGAGGACGCCGAGGCCGAGCACGAGATAGACCGTATAATCCCTGCGCAGAAGCCGTCTCAAGCCGGGTGGGCGCCGGTTAATCACGCTATCCGCTCCCCCTCGCTAAAGACGAGCATATCCTGGGAATCGAAATCCAAAACAGCTTCCGCACCCTCATGGAGACCGGGCACTGCATCGGGCATATCCACTTCCACCAATGCCTCGCTACCCGATATAGCCACCTGATAGCGCACAAACTTCCCCAAGAACTGGATCACCTGTATCCTGCCCCGGAACGCCCCCTCCCCCGACGTGGGCGGAGATATGCGAAGGTGTTCCGGCCGCAGGGCTACGGTAACGCGTTCACCGCGGGGCTCAGCCCTCGCACGAATGCTTTTGCATTTCCGGGCGGAGCCTACTTCCACCACCAGCTCGTTCCCGTTCAGGGAGACGATCTTGGCGGGAAAGAAGTTCATCTCGCCGATAAATCCCGCCACGAATTCGTTGGAAGGGTCATCGTAAATCTCGTCGGGCGTGCCAATCTGGCGCACAACCCCGCTCTCCATCACTCCCAGCCTATCGGCGATAGCCATCGCCTCCTGCTGATCGTGGGTCACATACAAGGTGGTCACTCTCGCCTGCTTTTGGATTCGGCGGATCTCGGTACGCATGTACACTTTGAGCTTGGCATCCAGGTTGGCTAAGGGCTCATCCAAGAGCAGGAGTTTGGGCTGATATACCAAGGCACGGGCCAAAGCCACTCGCTGCTGTTGTCCCCCGGAAAGCTCACTGGGGTTACGCCGCAAAACACCCGGTAGGCCCACCAGTTCCATGATTTCCCGCACCCTGCGATCTATTTCCTTGCGGGGAAGCTTCCTGATCCGGAGGGGATAAGCTACGTTCTCATATACACTCATGTGCGGATATAAGGCGTAATTCTGGAACACCATCCCGATGTTTCGACGGAACGGAGGAATAGCGGTAAAGTCCATCTCCCCATAATAAATGCGCCCTCCGTCCAAACGTTCGAGCCCTGCAGTACACCGAAGAAGCGTGGTTTTCCCACAGCCGGAAGGACCCAGGAGACAAAATAATTCTCCCTCAAATATGACAAACGACACATCGTTGAGGGCCACTACCTCAGCGTTACGCGCGCGGAACACCTTCCGAACCCTCTCGTATCGAAGATCGGGCATGTCCCCTCCGGAACCGACGCTGGGGCCCGGGATCCCGGGCCCCAGCCTTTTCACTTTAACCGATAAGCTCCACGAACTTCGTGGTCAACTCATCGCGGATCTCGGCGGCCTTAACGGCGTCATACGGGATAAGGGGTACATCGTTGAGGGGAGGCAGTCCCTCGGGAGCCATAACGTCTGGACGCACGGTGCGACGGAACCGGACCTTGACCACGATCTCGTAGGCTTCCTTAGTAGTTACCCAATCCATGAACAGTTTGGCGTTATCCGGGTTAGGCCCATTCTTGATGATCCCAGTGGCGTCGAAGCGCACACCGGTACCCTCACAGGGGTAGATCACCGTTACCGGGGCACCCTCGGCCATCTTCCGGGCCACATTGTAGTCACCGGTAACACCTACCGCATATTCGCCTCGGGCTACCGCCTCGGGGACGATCTTGGAAGAAGCGACGAAGGTAACATTGGGCGCGAGGAGCTTGAGGAACTCAAAGCCATAAAGCTCATACATCTGGAATATCTGCGAGTAAGCGGAGCCGGAGGTGGCGGGGTTGGCCATGATGATTTTGCCCTTGTACATCGGGAGGATGAGGTCTTTCCAGCAACGCGGATATTCCCATGGCTTAAGGAGTTCGGTGTTTACTATAAACGCTTGGATGGGCATGGACATCCCGTAATACTTCGGTGGCGTACGCGGATCCTTAAAGGGGATCTTGTCGTCCTCGGGTACTTCATAAGCCAAGAAATAGTCGTAATAACCCTCGAACGCCTCCTGCGCGATACCGAGGAGGATATCCCCCGAGGGCCTAGGCCACTCGGCACGCAGCCGCGCCAGGAGTTCCCCTGAACCAGCGGTGATGATCTCGACATCGATATCAGGATATTTGGCCTTGAAGGCATCCACCAACGCACGGGTGAGGGTAGCAGAGGTGGCGCTCCAGATAACGAGCTTCCCGCTTGGAAGAGCCAAAGCGCCCATTGCCGAGAATAAAACCGATAGAACAATAGCTAAAACCCGATAATACATCGATTCCTCCTTTCCTTAAGATTTTTTCGCCGCGGTTTTTCAGTACGGACTCATCACTTCTCCCTGAAATCACCACCTCTCTCAATCGGTTTTCAATCCCAATATTATACCAACCCATTTACCCTACGATACGTTCAGGTTTGATATTGGCCCTGTAAAGATGGAAGTTTCCCTTTCGGGAACCCTGCGGGGACATTTAGGCTCATCTACCTGGAGCACACCTTTAGGAGCAGGAGGGACGAGTACACCACGGACCTCTTCCTGGAGCATCTGGTGGAGGGGTACGGGGAGTGGCCCAGGGAGGTGATCACCGATGGGGGAAGTTGGTACCGGGCGGCCTTCTCCTTTTGGCAGATCGAGGGGAAGATGGGCTGGAAGGTAATGCGGGGAGGGGTTCGATCGGTGAACGAGGGCTTCTTCGGGGAGTTCCTAAAGAGGGGTCAAGGACTTCGACAGGTACTTCCCCACAGGAAGCTTGGAGGGCTTGAGAAGTTGTTTCCGCCTCCGCTTGGTTCCACAACTCCCTTATAGAAGGCTATTTTTTAACAGGGCCCGCAGCGGTAAGTTGGCTCGTTCCGTGCTTCGTCGATAGGATCGAGGGCCATGAAAGGGAGATTGCCGCCGGGGCAGGAGTGAGTCGAGTGGCCTCTTGTTTACGACATCGCCCCCGTGCCGCCGCTCGACCTCGAGGATTTCGTTATCCGGATCGATGGAGTCGTGGCGGAGCCCTTGGATCTCTCCTGGGAGGAGTTCCTGAAGCTCCCCCAGGCCGAGGTGGTGGCCGATTTCCACTGTGTCACCCACTGGAGCGTCCCCGGGCTCCGCTGGGAGGGGGTGTTGGCCCGGACGATAATAGAACTCTGCCGTCCCGAGCCTGAAGTGAGGTGGGTGATGGCCTACGGCCGCGAGGGGTATTCCACCAACGTCCCCTATGAGCACTTCTCACGCCCCGAGACGATCCTCGCCCACAAGCTCAACGGGAAGCCCCTCCCCAAGGAGCACGGCTGGCCCCTGAGGCTCGTGGTCCCTTCCCTTTACGCCTGGAAAAGCGCGAAGTATTTGGTGCGGCTTGAGTTCCTCGTGGAAAAGAGGCGGGGCTTCTGGGAGATGCGGGGATACCACGATATCGGGGATCCCTGGCGCGAGGAGAGGCGTTGGGATAGCCGGCCGGTTCCTAGGGAATAAGCCAGCGTTCTACCTTTAGATCAGGGGTCACCCTCACGAGCTCCCCGCTTTTGAGCTTTACCCAGCCCGGACCATCGTCCAGCTCCTCGGAGGAGATGATCACGATATCCCGCCCTTCCCAGAGCCTGAGGGCGTAGTAGGCGGCATCGCGGTCCGGGGCGAAGCAGCAGAAGGCGTAAAGATCCCGACCATCGGTCATGAGGAAATCAAAGGAGGAAAAGGAACGGGTGACGTCGAGGAGACACGAGAGGGCCCGAATCAAGGCATCGGGGGTCCGAGGGATCCAGTGATGGGCGAGCCAGCGGGTAAGCCTCTCGGAATCGATCCCCGGGCCGTATTCCAGCACCTCCGAGTCCCGGATCCCCCCGTTGTGGGCGAGGTATATGCCGTCGCAGGCGAAGGGATGGGCGTTTTCAGAGGAATAGTCGTCGTATTCCGGGGAGGCCTTACGCACGTGGCCGATGGCTAGGGTGGACCTCGCTTCCAGCGGGTCGGGGAATCCGTCGGGGGCCTTCTCCAGATCGGCCCGGCCATAACGCCTCACCACGATCCCGCCCTCCCCCGTTTTCCACAGGTACCCGAACCCGTGGCGATGCGGGGCCTTCCTCCCATGGAGGCTCATCCAAAGGAGGCTCCGCGGTGCATCCACGAAGACGGCCCGCAGCGACTGCGGCTCGCGGGCCACGAACCCGACCATCCGGCACACGACACCTGAGTCTACCTCGATGTCGCTTTTCAGCTACTTAAGCGGTAAGCTCATAAACAAACAGAAAGGAGGGCGTCGTGAAGAAGGCCCTTGTTGTGTTCTCAATGCTTGTGGCGGGATTCCTTGCCCTGGCTGCCGGGGAGGATATCACTGCCCTTCTGGATATCCTGTTTTACCCGCCCGGGGTGGAAGCGGTCTACCCCGGGGATCTGGCACCGGATTGGCCACAGGATCTCGATATCCCCCTCGGGGCGGAGCTCGCCGGATCGCTGACCCTGGCGGATGGCTCCTTGGTGGCCGCGTTCTCGGTGCCCCAAGCGCTGGAGGATTTCGCGGCCC
>JALVLL010000056.1 GCA_027027485.1 Candidatus Bipolaricaulota bacterium
GAGGTATCCCATCGGGACAGGATCATATCCATCGTGCCCTGGTACCACATCTACGGCCTCACCTTCACCCTGATCGCTCCGCTCTCCGTGGGAGCCACCACCATGTACACCGACGACTACCGGAACCTCATGGAGATCGCCAGGAAATCCAGGTTCACCATCCTGATCGGCGTCCCCAAGCTCTTCCACACCATGTGGAGGAGGATCGAGGAGAACATCAAGTCCTCGCCCTTCCGCAGGATCATCTATTACCTCGCACCCAAGTTCATCGGCAGGGCCATCAAGAGGAAGCTCCTTTCCCCTGAGTTCCGTTTCTTCATCTCCGGCGGAGCCCCCCTCGACCCGAAGGTGGCCAGGGGCTTAAGGCGCATGGGCCTCGGGATAATCCAGGGTTACGGCCTCACCGAGACCGCGCCGCTGCTCACCTTCAGTACCCCCTTCGACAAGAAGGCCGCCACGGTGGGGAAGCCCATCCCGGGGGTGGAGATAAAGATCGTGGATCCCGGGCCCGACGGATACGGTGAGGTCCTGGCCCGCGGCCCCAACGTGATGATGGGCTACTACCGCAACCCCAAACGCACCGCGGAGGTCCTCACAAAGGACGGCTGGTTCCGGACCGGGGACCTGGGGAAGCTCGATTGGCGCGGGAGGTTGTACCTCGCCGGACGCAAGAAGAACGTGATCGTCTTGGAGTCGGGGAAGAACGTGTACCCCGAGGAGGTGGAGGCCGAGCTCTCCCGGATCCCCGAGATCGAGGAGATCATGGTTTACGAGGCCGAAAGGAAGGGCACCCCGGTGGTGGCGGCCCTGATATACCCCAACTGGGAGCGCCTCAGGGAGCAGGGGATCGCCGATAAAGAGGAGGCCAAGGACCTGATCTGGGAGAGGATCAAGGAAGCCCAGAGGAACCTGGCCGTTTTCAAGAGGATAAAGAGCAAGGAGGACATCGACCTCGTGGAAAAGCCCTTCGCTAAGTCCACGAAACAGGAGATAAAGCGGCACCTTTATGTGAAAAAGGGCGCATAAAGGAAAGGAGGGGACCGCGAGAAGGGCGCCTTTCGGCGCCCTTTGTTTTCACCCCTGTCCCTGCTTCTGGAGGGATATCTCCCGCACGACCTCGCGGATCCTCTTGGGGATGTATTCCCTGAGCTCGTGCCAGTTCATGAAGGCATCGTCGGGGAAGCGGTACACCTTCTCGAACTTGAAGGTGGGCTGGAAGGCCTTGGATTTGAGGTAATTCTCCACCGCGCGGTCGATCTCCTTGGTCTTCCGGGGGAAGTCCTTCGCGAAGAAGTCCTTCACCAAAAGCCCCATGGAGCCGGCCTGGGAGGTGCAGGCCTCGATGGTGTCCATCACCGGGAACTCCCGCGGGTCGAAGGCCAGAGCGTGCTTCCCCGGCTGGGAATAGAGCACCGGATGCCCTTCCTCCTCTTCCCAGAAGGGGAAGCGCCGATAGGTGCCATGCCAGCTCGCCTCGACGTTTACGACCCGCTCGTCAGCGTCCACCGAGACCCACACGTGCTCCAGCTCATACAGATGCTGGATATCCCAGTCCCACCAGATGGCGTATTCCACCGTGCACGAGGCGTTATCCGGCACGTCTACGATCCTCGGGAAGGAGGGGGATTTCTCGGGCTTGTGGAAGACCTCCACCCCCACTTTGACGGGAAGGAAAGGCTCCCTCTCGTCGAAGCGCAGGATGGGAGAGTGTTTTATGGCGAGCTCCCTTTCCTCTTTAGTGAGCATCCCCTCGCCCCACCTCCCGCACCGAAACACCCTCTTCCGTGAAGAGATGTA
>JALVLL010000057.1 GCA_027027485.1 Candidatus Bipolaricaulota bacterium
GAGGCCACGATGGCCGGCAAAGCGGAGTTCTTGGCCCCTGAGGCGACCACCCGGCCCATAAGGGGCCGACCGCCGCGGATGGCCATCACGGAAGCCACGCCAGCGGATCCACGGGTTTCCCGTGGAGGCGGATCTCGAAGTGGAGGTGCGGGCCCGTGGAGAGGCCGGTGTTCCCCGAGAGGGCGATCACCTGACCCTGCTCCACGAACTGCCCCACCTCCACCAGGATCTCCGAGAGGTGGGCGTAATAGGTGGAGAGGCCATTCCCGTGGTCGATCACCACGAGGAGCCCGTATCCCCCCTGTCGGCCGGCGAAGGTCACCTTTCCCGCGGCAGCGGCATGGACCTCGGTCCCCACCGGGACCCCGAAGTCGATCCCGGTGTGGAAGTCGGGCGTGCCGTAGATAGGGTGGATCCTGGGGCCAAAGAGGGAGGTGATCCTCCCTTTGAGGGGCCAGATGAAGGTCGAGTCGGGGTGCCAGCCGAGCTTCAGGGCCTCGAGCCAGGGGATCTCCCTGGGGGAGGGAATGAGGAGTTTCTGTCCGGGGAGGGGGAGACCGGTGAGGTCGTTGGCCATGATGATGTCGGGCTTCCCCACGCCATACGAGGCGGCGATATCGTCCAGGGTCTGGCCCTCCTTCACCGTGTGGATCACCCCGCCGTGGGGAAGGATCAGGACCTCGCCGGGGCGGAGTTTCCGGGGATCGGCGATGCGGTTGCTGGCCCTGATGTAATCCACCGGGACCCCGTACCGGCGCGCGATGGAAGCCAAGGTATCCCCAGGACGTACCCTGTAGCTCGTGTAGGGAAGCGACGGCGGGGCCCCGATGGGCCCTCCGGAGTCCCCGGGGGAGGGGATCCCAGGCGGGGAGAGGGAGATGATGGCCAGGGGGAGGACCAACGCGAGGAGCACCGCCGCGACGATGATCTCCCTACTCACTGTTCATGAGCTCCAGGAATTGCCTGTTATCCCTGGTCTGCTTCATCTTGCTTATGATGAAGAGCAACGCCTGCTCGGGTTCCATGTTGGCTATCAATTGCCGCAGGATGTGGACCTTGCGAAGGACATCCGGCTCGAGGAGGAGTTCCTCTTTTCTCGTCCCGGACTGAAGCAGGTCTATGGCGGGGAAGATCCTCTTGTTGGCGAGATCCCGGTTCAAGACGAGCTCCATGTTCCCCGTGCCCTTGAACTCCTCGAAGACCACCTGGTCCAGGCGGGAGCCGGTGTCGATGAGGGCGGTGGCGATGATGGTCAGCGACCCCCCTTCCTCGATGTTCCGCGCGGCCCCGAAGAACTCCTTGGGCTTGTAGAGGGCGGTGGGGTCGATGCCGCCGGAGAGGAGCTTCCCGGAGGGGGTGATGGAGAGGTTGTAGGCCCGGGCCAGGCGCGTCAGGGAGTCCATCAGGATCACCACGTCGTACCCCACCTCCACCAGACGCTTGGCCTCGGCGGTGACGAGCTCGGCCACCCGGGTGTGGTGATGGGGCTCCATGTCGAAGGTGGCCGCCACCACCTCGGCCCGCTTCACCGACCGCTTGAAGTCGGTGACCTCCTCGGGCCGCTCGGCCACAAGCAGGATCAGGAGCTTGACATCGGGGTAGTTGGCCTCCAACCCCTGGGCGATGTGCTTGAGGAGGGTGGTCTTCCCCGCCTTGGGGGGCGAGACGATGAGGCCGCGTTGGCCCTTCCCGATGGGGGCGAAGAGGTCGATTATGCGGGTGGAGAGCTCGTCGGGGTCGTGTTCCAGGATGTACTGCTCGTTGGGGTGAAGGGGGGTGAGCTCGTGGAAGTCACGGCGGCGGCGGACCTCCTCGGGATCCTTGCCGTTGACCTCGTCCACCCTGAGGAGGGCGAAGTACTTCTCGCCGTTCTTCGGGGGGCGCACCAGCCCCCGCACCACGTCCCCGTTCTTGAGGCCGAACCGCCTGATCTGGGAGGGGGAGACGTAGACATCGTAGCGGGAGGGGAGGCAGGATTTATCCCGCAGGAAACCGAAGAAGGCGTTGTTCTCGGAGGTAACGATCTCCAGTATCCCCTCGGTGTACAGCTCCTCCCGCTCCGCCAGGGCCCGCAGCACCGCCATCTGGAGCTCGTAAAGCCCCATGTCGGGGTTGCCGTCCACGCCGAGCTCCCTGGCGAGCTTCAGGAGTTCCTCATGGGACTTGTTACGTACTTCCAGGAGTTCCATCGCTATCACCCCCTCCCCCATCGGCCGGGGGACCTTCGGAGATGAGCTTCAGGCGCCGCGCATGGCGTCCCCCCTCGAAGGGGGTGGAGAGGAAAACCCTCACGATCTCCTCGGCGAGCCCCACTCCCACCACCCTGCCGCCGAGGCACAGGACGTTGGCGTCGTTGTGGGCCCGGGCCATGCGGGCCATGTAGGCGTTGGCGCAGGTGGCGGCCCTGATCCCCGGCACCCGGGAGGCGGCCATGGCCATCCCGATGCCGGTGCCGCAGATCAGGATCCCGTATTCGGCCTCTCCCCGCGCCACCGCCCGGGCCACGGCGAAGGCATAGCGGGGGTAGTCGGTGGACTCCTCGGAGTGGGTGCCGAGGTCCAAGACCTCGTGCCCGGAAAGGACGCCCCTCACCAGGGCCTCCTTGAGCCGGTATCCCGCGTGGTCCGAACCTATGGCTATCCTCACCGCGATCACGCTCCGGGCTCAAAGCCTCCTGAAGACGGCACGGATGATGTCGCTGTACATCCGCATCCTGTCCCGAAGGCCCCTGCGCACGCCCCGCTTCTCTTCCTTCCTGACGTGGGAGACGCCCTCGAGGCGGACCTTCGTCTGCTTCCATCCCTCCTTCAGGGCGGCCTTCGTGAGGGCCATCTCCACCCCGAAGGATGTGTCCTCGTCGAGCGCCTTCCTCACTCTCTCCCAGATCCGGCGGTGGAGCACCCTCTGGCCCGAGAGGAAGGGCGCTATGGTCATGGAGATATCGGTGCCGATGCGGCCTTCCCTGAAAACGCCGATCACGATGTCCGCGTCCCCCTGCCCGTAGGCCTCGATGAGTTTTTTAACGTGCCCCGGCCTGAGGCCCACAAGGTCCGCGTCCAAAAAAAGGAGGACATCGTTCCGCGCTTCCCGAACGCCCACATCCAGGGCCAACGCCTTCCCCACGTTGTGATCGAGCCTTATCACCTTGACACCGAATCGTTCCGCTTCCTCCGCGGTATTATCGCTGGAGCCGTCGTCCACCACGATGATCTCGTCCACCTCGGGCACCTGCAGCAGGGGTTCGAGGACCTTGCCGATACGGCCAGCCTCGTTGAAGGCCGGGATGACAACGGAAACTCGCATGGGGGTTTTCTCCTAGGGCTTCGAAATGCAGTATAGCTATCCGGCTTAAAGGTGTCAAATGGATTCCGCCCGGAGGAGCTCCCTCACGCCCTCCACCACGGAAGCGGGGTCCGCGGGGAGGGAGGTCTTCGCCCCGTCCCGGCGCCGCTCCACCTCCACCTCGCCCCGTTTCAGGGCCCGGGGGCCCACCACGATCATGAGGGGCACCCCGATGAGCTTGGCGTCGTGGAACTTCTCGCCGGGGGAGCGGTCCCGGTCATCCAGGAGGGCCTCCATCCCGGCCCCGTCCAAGGCCTCGGCCAGGCGCTCGGAGAGCTCCATCTGCTCCCCCATATCGGGCCGCAGCACCGGGATCACCACGTGGAAGGGCGCGATCTCCACGGGCCAGATGATGCCCTGATCGTCATGGTGCTGCTCGATCACCGCCCCCAGGATCCGCGAGACCCCGATGCCATAACACCCCATGATGACGGGCTTTTCGGATCCGTCCCGGTCCAGGAAGGTGGCCCCCAGGGCCTCGGAGTACTTGGTGCCGAGCTGGAATATCTGCCCTACCTCGATCCCGCGGCGGATCCGCAGGGGCGCCCCGCAGTGGCCGCACGGATCCCCCTCCTGGACCCGCCGGAGGTCGAGATATCTCTCCACGGCGAAATCCCGTCCGGGCTTGGCCCCCACATAGTGATAGCCCTCCCTGTTCCCACCCACCACGGCCGCGGGGATATCGCGCACCGCCTCATCGGCCAGGACCGGGATCCGGAGCCCGATGGGACCCAGGAAACCGAAGGGGGCGCCGGCGATCCCTTCCACCTCGTCGGGATCGTCCACCCGCCGCAGGGTGGGATCGCCCACGGCCTGCAGGAGCTTCGTCTCCTCCAGTTCGTGATCGCCGCGCACGAGGACCGCCATGGGCCCGCCCCGCCCCACGTAGATGAAGGTCTTCACCACCTGCGATGGGCTCACCCCGAGGAACTCCACCAGCTCCTCGACGGTCCGTACCCCCGGCGTCTCCACGAGCTCCAAGGGTCTCTCCTCCACCCGAGGCGGGCTCGGTGGCCTGGCGTGGGCTATCTGGCGGTTGGCGGCGTAACCGCATGAGGAACAGAGGGCGATCTCGTCCTCGCCCGTCTCCGCCACGGCCATGAACTCGTGGGAGACGTTCCCCCCCATCACCCCGGTGGGGGCCTCCACCACCTTTATCTTGAGCCCGCACCGGAGGAAGGCCCGGTAATAGGCCTTGTACATGTCGTTGTAGGTCTCCTCCAGGGACTCCCAGCTCGTGTGGAAGCTGTAGGCGTCCTTCATGAGGAACTCCCGGGCCCGCATCACCCCAAACCGGGGCCGGATCTCGTCCCGGTACTTCTCGCCGATCTGGTAGAGGGTGAGGGGGAGATCGCGCCAGGAACTTATCTCGCGGGAGGCGAGCTCGGTGATGATCTCCTCGTGGGTGGGGCCCAGGGCGAACCCCTGGCCCTTGCGGTCGGTGAGCTTGAACATCTCGGGGCCGAAGTCCTCCCAGCGGCCGGTGCGGCGCCAGAGCTCCTCGGGCTGGAGCACCGGGAGCTTCATCTCCAGGGCCCCGATCGAGTCCATTTCCTCCCTCACGATCCGCTCCACCTTCCGGAGGGCCCGGTATCCGAAGGGGAGGAACTCGTAGATCCCCGAGGCCACCTTGCGGATGAGCCCCGCCCGGAGCATCAGCTTGTGGGAGGGGATCTCCGCCTCCGCCGGCTCCTCCTTCCAGGTGGGAAGGAGGTATCTGGACCACTTCACGTAGGCCATGGGTGGGGTAAGGTTAGCTGAAGATCCTTTCCAGGGCAAAAAAGAGCTCATCCGGGGAGCCCATCTTACGGATAGGCAGGGGGATCTTCGTCCGGAAGGCCTCCCCATAGGGGCGGGTGGAGATCCTGGGATCGGTGATGATGATGGCACCGCGGTCCGCGGGGGTACGGATCAGGCGCCCCGCCCCCTGGGCGAGCTTTATCACCGCCCGGGGGAGGTAGAGGCCGAAGAAGGGGTCTATCCCCTCCTCCCTGAGGGCCCGCTCCTCGGCCCGCACCACCGGGTCGGATGGATTGGGGAAGGGAAGGCGGGCCACCACCAAAAGCTCCAGCTCCTCGCCGGGGAAATCCACCCCCTCCCAGAGGCTGTCGAGCCCGAGGAGCACGGCCGGCCCCCGTAGCTCCCGGAAGGCCCGCACCGCCTGGGACGCGTCCCCGAAATCCACC
>JALVLL010000058.1 GCA_027027485.1 Candidatus Bipolaricaulota bacterium
GAGGATCGCCCCATCGGGGAAGACCAGGGGATTATCGGTGGCGGAGTTCATCTCCACCCGGAGCCTCCCATCTGTCATCCACAGGGTCTCGAGCACCGGGCCCAGGATCTGCGGGAGGCACCTCAGGGAGTAGGGATCCTGGACATCACCGCTATAGGTATCGGTGAGGCCGCTTCCCAAAAGGAGCTCCCTCAGGTGGGCCGCCACCTCCCGCTGCCCCCCGTGGGGGCGCACGTCGTGTATACGCCGATCCAGGGGTTCGGTGCGTCCCCGGAGGGCCTGGAACGTGAGGGCCGAGGCCACCACCGCCGCGCGGAACGCCCTCCAACCCAGGGTCCGGGCGATGAAGAGGAGGGAGAGCATGTACGCGGTCCCGTTGAGGAGCGCCAACCCCTCCTTGGGTTGGAACTCCTCCAGGGGTTCCAAGCCCGCACGCTCCAGGGCCTCCGCCCCCGGGAGGAGCTCCCCGCGATAGAACGCCTTCCCCTCCCCCAGTAGGATCAGGGCCACGTGGGCTAGCGGCACGAGATCCCCCGAGGAGCCCACCGAGCCCTGCTCCGGTACCACCGGGTACACGCCCCGGTTGAGCATCCCCACCAAAAGCTCCACTACCCGAGGCCGCACGCCCGAGTAGCCCTTGAGGAGGGAATTCGCCCGGAAGAGGAGGATCCCGCGCACCGCCTCCTCGGGAAGGGGCCTCCCCACCCCGGTGGCATGGGACCTCACCAGGTTCCGTTGCAGCCGTTCCAGGTCTTCCGGGTTTATCACGACCGAGGAGAACTTGCCCAGGCCGGTGTTCATGCCGTAGATGGGGCGTTCCCCCTCCACCGCCCGGGAGAGGATCCCGCGGGTACGCTCCAACGCTTCCAGGGCGCCGGGATCTATCCGGACCGGGACCCCATCGAAGACGACCCTCTCCGCCTCCTCGAGCTCCAAGTGGTGCCCGTCTACGGTGACCCCTTCCATCTCAGACGCCGGAGTAGGCGGAGAAGCCCCCGTCGATGGGGATCACCACCCCGGTGACGAAGGAGGCCGCGGGCGAGAGCAACCAGATCACCGCTCCCACGAGGTCCTCCGGATCCCCGAACCTCCCCATGGGTGTGTGCTCGATGATCCTCTTCCCGCGCTCGGTGAGCTCCCCCCGCTCGTCCATGAGGAGGTAGCGGTTCTGCTCGGTGAGGAAGAACCCCGGGGCGATGGACACCACCCTGATCGCCGGGGAGTACTCCTGGGCCATGTGCACCGCCAGCCATTGGGTGAAGTTGGCCACCGCCGCCTTGGCCGCGGAATAGGCCGGGATCCGGGTCAGGGGCCTTATGGCGTTCATGGAAGCGATGTTCAGGATCACCCCTTCCCCGCGTTCCGCCATCGCCTTGGCAAAGACCTGGCTCGCCAGAAAAGTCCCCATGAAGTTGAGGTCGAAGACGAACCGCACTGCGTCCTCGGGGAGATCGAAGAAGGGAACCTCCTTAGAGGTGGTGGCGCGGGGATGGTTCCCGCCGGCCCCGTTGATGAGGAAGTCCACCCGGCCGAAGGCCCTCAGGGTCTCCTCCAAAGCCCGCTCCAGATCCCCCCTCTTGAGGACGTCGGTGGCGAGCGCGAGGCCCTCGGATCCCGCCTTTTCCACGAGCTCCAGGGCCTTCCTGGCCTTATCCTCGGCGATATCGAGGATCACACACTTGACCCCTTCCCCCGCCAGGGACCGGGCGATGGTGGAGCAGAGGACCCCCCCTCCGCCGGTGATCACCGCCACCTTCCCCGAAAGATCGAACCCCATCCCTTCACCCCCA
>JALVLL010000059.1 GCA_027027485.1 Candidatus Bipolaricaulota bacterium
CCCGTGCTTTGGCCCCAGGGAGAGGAGCCCGAGGACGGCGTATTCCACGGGGAAGGGCGCCTCGGCCATGGCCGGCCAAGGATATTCCAAGTTGGAACATCCCCGCAACCCCTCACCCCAGCGAGGTCACCGCCCCCGGGAGCTCCGAGATGCCCCCGATGACGAGGTCCGGCCGGTAGGCGGAAAGGAGCGGCACCTGTTCCCGGTACGGGCCCGCCAGCACCCGGATCGTCCTCATCCCCAGTACCTTGGCCGGCAACACGTCGTTGTCCAGCCTGTCCCCCACCATCACGGCCTCCTCCGGCCCCACACCGATGGCGTCCAGGATCATACGGAAAAAGAGGGGCAGCGGCTTTGTCACCCCCATCTCCTCTGAGACCAGGGTCCACGAGAAGCCCTCGGTCAAACCCTCTCTGCGCAGGAACTCCCCGGTCCGGCGGTCCTGGTTCCCCGCCAGGGCCAGGATATATCCGGCTTCCCTGAGGGCCCCCAGCGCCTCCCTCGCCCCTTCCTGGACCCTGAACTCCCTTTTCGAGATCCAATCCCTCTTGAAATCCCCGAACTCGGCCGCGGCCTCCCTGAACGCCCCCACATCGGGCCTCAGGTAATGCCAGAGGGCGGTGAGCCAGGGGGTGGGGTCGAGGGCCCTCAGGTAGCCGCGCACGGTGTCACGGATCCTTTCGATGGACACCCCGATCCCCCGTTTCCGGAGGCACCCCTGGATGAACCCCTCCCAAGCGGCGTATTCCCCGTCCTCGGAGAGAATCGGGCCCCCGACATCGATGAGCACCGCCTTTATCCCCATCCGACCTCCTTCCGATCCCGTCCGTGTGGCGTTGATCTTAAACGATCCCGAGCGCTAAAATGGCGCCGGTGATCGGACCTTGATCCCCATCAGGGATTCGCAGCCCCGCTGGAAGACCCCCTACGTGGTGATAGCCCTCATCGCCCTGAACGTCCTCGTCTTCTTCGTGGAGCTTTCCCACTCCCCCAACCGGGTGCGCTTCCTGAACCTCTTGCCCTGGTACGAGGAGTTCGGGGTGCTCCCGCCTTGGGCCCGGACGACCCCTTTCTACCGGATATTCGGGGCTCGGGTCGATCGTTTCCCCATCTCCGAGCGGGATTACTTCATCATCCAGTGGGGCCTCGTCCCGGCGGAGTTCTGGTCCGGCAAGGACCTCCCCCCGACGATCCCGGTGTCGATCTTCCTGACCATTCTCACCTCCATGTTCCTCCACGGAGGCTGGTTCCACCTAATCGGGAACATGTGGTACCTGTGGTTGTTCGGCGACAACGTGGAGTGGGCCATGGGGAGCCTCCGTTTCGTGGTCTTTTACATCCTCTGTGGGCTGGGGGCGGCGTTCGCCCAGATGGCCGTGGCCCCCCACTCCATGGTGCCCTTGGTGGGCGCCTCGGGGGCGATCTCCGGGGTGATGGGGGCGTATCTCGTCCTGTTCCCTTGGTCCAGGATCCTGACCCTGGTGCCGTTTTTCTTCTTCTACTACTTTATGGAGCTTCCCGCGGTGCTCTTCCTGGGTTTTTGGTTCTTCATCCAGCTCTTCTCGGCCCTGGGGAGCATCAGCATGATCGACCTGGGCGGGGTGGCCTGGTTCGCGCACATCGGCGGTTTCATCACCGGGGCGCTTCTGGTCTTCCCCTTCAGGAGGAGGCGGGTTACGCCGGGCCTCGTGCGCTGGTGGAGGGGCCGCCGTTATTACAGGCCCCCGTGGGGCTGGTGGCCTTGAAGGTGTTGGGGGTGGACGAGGCCGGGAG
>JALVLL010000060.1 GCA_027027485.1 Candidatus Bipolaricaulota bacterium
GACGAACTCCCAGTGGGTATTCCCCGAGAGGGCGTGCTGCACTGTGGCGATCCGGGCGGAGGGGATCATCACAAGAAGGCTTGCGGCGACGGCGGCGTGGATCTCGGCACCCAAAAGGAACGCGAACCCGGGCACCATGATGGTCCCGCCTCCCAGGCCGAAGAGCCCGGCGGTGATCCCGGCCAGCGCCCCCACCAAAAGCCCCCCGTAGGGGTAGGGAAGGAGGCGTTTTGGGGCGCCGCCGAGCTCCTTGGGCGTCTTCCCCAGGGCCATCACGAGGCCCATAAGGGCGAGGAGGGCCCCGAAGGTCACCAGGATTCCCACCGACTCCACTCGCCCGCTCAGTACTGCGCTTCCCCACGCGGTAAGGACCGCTACCGGGGCGGTCCAGAGGGCGAGATAAAGGTCCCCGATGCGGGAACGCCCGTAGGCCAGCGAGGCCGAAAGCCCCATGAAGAGGACCCCGGCGATGCTTGTCCCTACCGCCTCCTGGACACTTCCCACGAATCCCCCCAAGACCAAAAGCGGCACCATAAAAGATCCCCCGCCGATCCCGATCATGGAAGAGATGATCCCGATCACGAGACCACTCGCAGCCAAAATAAGTGCGGACATTTTTTCAATCCTAACGGGAGGCCATATAAAGGACCAGCCCCAAAGGCCCTTGTTACACGCGAGACCAGGCGATAGGATGGGCGGGCCATGCCCATAGGTGGACAGGCGGTTGTGGAAGGGGTTTTGATGCAGAACGGGGATCGGGCCGTGATCGCGGTCCGAAACTCCGAGGGCGAAATAGTGGTGGAAGAGATCTCCCCGCCTAAAAAGCTCGGCCGCTGGCGCGATGTCCCCTTCGTGAGGGGGCCTGTCAGGCTCTACGAGATGCTTTCCTTGGGGATGCGGGCCCTCGCGCGCTCGGCGGAGATCGCCTACGGCCAGGCCCAGTCCAAGGGAGATTTCGCCCTCACCGTGATCCTGGCCCTGGGGCTCGTCCTCGGCGGGTTCGTGGTCCTTCCCGTCTTCTTGGCCGGGAGGCTTCCCTTGAAAGGCACCCTCCTTTTCAACCTGGTGGAGGGACTTATCCGGATAGCCTTCTTCCTCCTCTATATCTTCGGGATCTCGTTTCTTCGGGACATAAGGAGGATCTTCCAGTACCACGGGGCGGAACATAAATCGGTGCATGCCTTCGAGGCGGGGAACGGCTTTTCGCTCGAGGCGGCCAAACGCGCCTCCCCCCTCCATCCCCGCTGCGGCACCACCTTCATCCTCTTCGCCGCGGTGCTCACCATACTGATCTTCTCCTTGATCCCGAGCCGGGTATTTTGGATCCGGGTGGTGGGGCGGCTGCTCCTACTCCCCGTGGTGGTATCGGTGAGCTACGAGATCCTGAGGCTCGGGGGTAAGTACCCGAATTTCCCCCTGCTCAAGCCCTTGGTTCTGCCCGGACTCCTGCTTCAGCGCCTGACTACCAGGGAGCCGAGCGAGGACCAGCTAGAAGTGGCCATCACCGCCCTGCGCTACGCGGTGGAAGGGGCGAGCGCGGCGAGCTCCTCCACCACCTCATAGGGGAGCTTGATCCTCCCCAGGTATTCCTTTCCCGAGCCCGGGCCGTGATCGTCGGAGCCCCCGGTGGGGATGAGGCCGTGGGCCCGCGCCAGGCGCTCCAACTCCCCCACCCTGATATGGACCGGCGCCGTGGAGAGCTCGTAGGGGTAGTAGACCTCCAACGCTTCCATCCCCTGGGCTTTTAGCTCCGATAACACCGCGTCCCAGTCACCGATATCCAGGAATCCGGGATGGGCCAGGGCGGCTACCCCCCCGGCGGCCCGGATGGCGCCGATCACCTGCGCGGCACTCGCCCGGGGAAGGGGGACGTAACAGAGACAGTCGTTCCCGATGTATCTCTCGAACGCTTCCTGGGCGCTCTTTACTACCCCTCGCTCGACGAGGGCGGCGGCGAGATGCGGCCGGCCCACCGACTCGGTGGCCCGGGCGGCCACCTCTTCGTAGGTGATGTCGGTCCCCAAAAGTTCGTTGCACTTCCGGATCATCGCCCGCATCCGCTTCACACGGGCCCCCTTCATCCAGGAGAAAAGCTCCCGCAGGGCCCGATGCCCCGGCTCCACGAAGTACCCCAGGATCTCGGCCCGCTTCCCCGCCACCTCGGCCTTTATCTCCACCCCACAGATGACCTCGATTCCCTCGATCTCCGCTAACGGAGCCGAGAGCTCGGGGGATATGGTGTCGTGGTCGGTGATGGCGATGCAGCGAGCCCCGAGGGTTTTGGCCCTGAGGGCCGTCTCCCGGATATCGGCGGTCCCATCGGACCACCGTGTGTGCAGGTGCAAGTCCGCCCAACCCCGTTGTGTCATCTAACCTCCTTGAGAGCCCTGACTTTACCCCATCCCGCATCGGCTGGCCAACGCGGTTGATCCCGTGCGTGGGATGGGGCTAAAATCCTTTGCGCAAAGAAAAGAAAGAAAGCAAAAAAGAGGGAAAAGATGGAAAAGTACGTGGGGGCCATCGACCTCGGGACCACCGGGGTTCGTTTTGTGATCTTCGATTCCGCGGCGCGGGAGGTCGCCTCCGCCTATCGCGAGCTCCCCCTCTCCTACCCCCAGCCAGGCTGGGTGGAGCAGGACCCGGAACTCATGGTGCGGGAGACCGCGACCGTATTCCGGGAGGCCCTTGATAAAGCAAAGATCGGACCCGAAAGGATCGCAGCGCTTGGGATCACCAACCAGCGGGAGACCACCGTGGTCTGGGACCGGGAGACCGGCGAGCCCCTATATCCGGCCATCGTGTGGCAGGACCGCCGCACCGCCCCCCGCTGTGACGAGCTCCGCCGCACCCACGCGGAGTTGATCCGCGGGCGCACCGGCCTCACCCCCGATCCCTACTTTTCCGCCACCAAGCTCGAGTGGCTCCTTATGAACGTTCCCGGCCTCGCCGAGAGGGCGGAGAAGGGGGAGGTGGCCTTCGGCACCGTGGATTCCTGGCTCCTTTTTCGCCTCTGCGGGGTCCACCTGACGGACCACACCAACGCCTCCCGCACCATGCTCTTCGACATCCGCCGCCTCGCCTGGGATCCCGAGATCCTCGGTATCTTCTCGGTGCCCGGTGAGGTCCTTCCCGAGGTCCGCCCGAGCTTATCCCACTTCGGCGTAACGGACGGAAAGGTCCTCGGAGCTGAGATCCCGGTGACCGGGGTCCTCGGGGATCAGCAGGCGGCCCTCTTCGGACAGGGGTGCCTCGATGCGGGTGGAGCCAAGGTGACCTGGGGGACCGGTGCGTTTCTCCTTCTGAACACGGGCACCGAAGTCCCCACCTCGGCCCAGGGGCTTCTCTCCACGGTGGCCTACTCGACCGGGGACCGGGCCGCCTATGCTCTGGAGGGTTCGGTCTTCATCGCCGGGGCGGCGATCCAATGGCTCCGGGACCTGGAGCTCATCTCTTCGGCAGCGGAATCGGAGGAACTTTCCCGCTCCCTCCCGGATAACGAGGGGGTCTACTTCGTCCCGGCCCTGGTGGGCCTGGGGGCGCCGTATTGGGACCCCTACGCCCGGGGGACGATCCTGGGGCTCACCCGGGGAACCACCCGGGCACACCTCGTCCGGGCGGCATTGGAGGCCATCGCGTACCAGACCCATGACGTCGTCCGGGCCATGGAGGCCGATGCCGGGATACAGCTCCCGGAGCTCCGGGTGGACGGGGGAGCGGCCAGGAACGACTTCCTCTGTCAGTTCCAGGCCGACATCCTGGGGGTCCCGGTGGTGCGGCCGGAGGTCCTCGAGACCACCGCCCTGGGAGCGGCCCTGGCCGCCGGGGTCGCGGCCGGGATCTGGGGGATCTCCGATGTGCCCGAGCTCGTCCGCGTGGAGCGGCGGTTCGATCCCGCGATGCCCGATAAAGAGCGGGAGAGGCTTCTTTCCAGCTGGAAGAGGGCGGTGGAGCGGGCCCGGGGGTGGGCGAAGGAGGCACGATGAGGATCGCGGTGATCGGGGCCGGGGTCGTGGGGGCACTCATCGCCCGGGAGCTCTGCCGGTATGAAGCGGAGGTCCTCCTCTTCGAGCGGGAGCCCGATGTCGGCTGGGGGGTCACCAAGGCCAACTCTGGGATCGTCCACGCCGGATTCCACGACGAGCCCGGAACCGCGAGGGCCAGGTTCTGTGCCCCGGGAAACGCGCTTTTCCCGAAACTTTCCGAAGAACTCGGGATCCCCTTCCGCCGCACCGGGGCCTATGTGCTCGCCTTCTCCCGAAAGGACCTCGGGACCCTGGAGGAGCTCGCGGCCCAGGGGGAGGCGAACGGCGTCCCCGGGCTCGAGATCCACCGCCGCGAGGAGGTCCTCTCCCGGGAGCCCCAAGTGAATCCGGGGGTCATCGCGGGCCTTTGGGCGCCCACCGTGGGGATCACCCTCCCCTGGGAGATCGCCATCGCCGCGGTGGAGAACGCGCTCGAAAACGGCCTTGAGCTCCACCTTGATGAGGCGGTGATCGGGGTCGAGGTCTCCCGCGGGAAGGTTCGGGCGGTACGAACCGAAAAGGGGAGTTACTCCGTGGATGCCGTGGTCAACGCCGCCGGGCTCTTCGCCGACGTGGTCTCCCGGATGGCGGGCCTGGACGGTATCGAGCTCCACCCCCGCCGGGGCGAATACGTCCTCCTGGATGAGACCACCGGGGACCTAGTGAAGGCGGTCCTCTTTCCCGCCCCCACCCCCAAATCCAAGGGGATCCTGGTCCTTCCCACCATCGGCGGGGGGCTCCTTTTGGGCCCCAACGCCCGGGACCTCCCCGGCGACGCCCGGGATGCCACCGAGACCACCCGGGAGGGCCTTTCCGAGGTGATCTCGGGGGCAAAGCGCCTGGTCCCGGATCTCCCCTTGGGGAAGGCCATAAAGACCTTCGCCGGGCTCCGGCCCGAATCCCCGCAGAAGGACTTCGTGCTCGGGGAAACGGGGGTAAAGGGATTCTACCAGGCGGCGGCGATGCGCTCCCCCGGCCTCACCGCGGCCCCGGCCATCGCGGAGTGGCTTTCCCGCGAGATCGCCATGGATCTGGACCTCGAAGAAAAGCCGGATTTCAACCCCACGAGGGACCCCATCCCGCATCCCGCCGACCTCCCCGAGGCCGAGTGGGAGGCTCTGATCGAAAAGGATCCCCGTTGGGGAAGGATCGTGTGCTTCTGCAACCGGGTGACGGAGGGGGAGATCGTGGAGGCGATCCGCCGCGGCGCCCGGACCTTGGACGGGGTGAAATTCCGCACCAAGGCCATGTTCGGCCGCTGCCAGGGGGGATTCTGCACCGATAGGGTCCTCGAGATTCTCTCCCGGGAGCTCGGGGTACCCCCCTGGGAAGTGGCGAAGGCCCGCAAAGGCTCGCGGATCATCATCGGGGAGGTGCGGCCTTGAGGCCCCTTGGGGTGGATGTCCTTGTGATCGGG
>JALVLL010000061.1 GCA_027027485.1 Candidatus Bipolaricaulota bacterium
TCACGAAGGAGAGCGCCACATACTCCACTTGGAGATCGCGGGCCATGCGCAACGATTCCCGGTCGGCCGGGGTCAAGGGAGGGTAGGGGAGCTCCACCCCCGGGACGTTTATCCCTTTCCCCGAGGAGACCTTCCCCCCGTGGACCACTTTGGCAACGAGCCTGTCCCTCTCCTTCCCCACGACCTCGAGCTCCACCGCCCCATCGGAGATGAGCACCTTGGCCCCCAGAGGGACGTGCTCCGGAAGGTCCTCCTGCCTCATCGGCAACCCTCCCCTTCCCAACACCACTACGTCCCCCGGGGAAAGCTCCACCTCCTCGGGCAGCTCCCCCAGCCGCACCTTCGGCCCCCGGGTATCGATCATCGCCCCTAGGGGTATCCCCCTATCCCGGCCCACCTCCCGGGCGAGCCCGATGTACCTCTCGTGGTCGGACCTGCTCCCATGGGAGGTATTGATCCTGGCGAAATCCATCCCCGCCGCGGACATCTCCGCGAGGACTTCCACCGAGGAACACGCCGGGCCCACGGTGGCGACCACCTTGGTGCGTTTCATGGCGCCGTGTAGGTTACCGGGGCGACGGGATGCGGAAAAGGTTGAGAACGGGTGGGGACTCGGATAAGGTTTCATGTGCCACCGGATCAACGATTCCGTCCGGAACACCGTCTGCGACGCAAAAGGGATATCGACCGTGTGTTCCGCGAGGGGAAACGCGTCGAAGGGCGGTGGTTCCGGTTCGTGCTCCTCCCCAAGGACGACGGGGTCCCCAGGATCCTGGTCGTGGTGGGGAGGAAGGTGGGTAAGGCGGTGGTGCGGAACCGGGTGAAGCGTGCCGTAAGGGAGGGGTTCCGCAAGAACAAGGAACTCTTCGCGGGCTTGGATCTAGTGGTGATCGCCAAGCCCGAGGTGGGTCGTATAAAGAAACCGGGCGATATCGAAGCGTTGTTCCTTCGGGAATTCAAGGAGGTGAGGGATGCCTCAGGAGATACTCCTCACGAAAGAGGGCTACGAGAAGAAGAAAAAGCAGCTTGAGGAGCTCGAGCACAAGCTCTACCACGAGATCCCCCAGCGCCTCAAGGAGGCCAAGGAGCGCGGCGGCGACCTCCTGGAGAACCGGGAGTACGTCTACCTCAAGAACGAGCAGGAGATCATCGAACGCGAGGTCCGCAGGCTCCGTGAGCTTCTGGAGAACGCGCGCATCATCTCCGAGGATGAGATCAGGGGCGACACCGTGGGGATCGGGACCCAGGTGATCCTGGAGGACACCGAGACCGGGGAGTTCGACACCTATACCCTGGTCTCCCCGGCGGAGGTGGACCTGTTGGCCAAGCGTATCGGGATCGACTCCCCGGTGGGAGCCGCCCTCATAGGCCACACCCAGGGCGACACCATCGTGGTCCAGACCCCCTTGGGCAAGCGCCGCTACCGCATCCTCGGCGTGGAGAAGTAGGGGGGAAGGTTTGGCCGAGGAGCTCGTCAAGGTCCGCCAGGAGAAGCTCCAACGCCTCCGGGAGCGGGGGATAGACCCGTACCCCTACAGGTTCGAGAGGACCCACCTCGCCGCGGAAATCAAGGGCCGCTTCGGGAAGCTACCCCCGGCCTCCCGTTCCGGGGAGGAGGCCAGGGTGGCCGGGAGGATCTTCTCCATACGCCGGATGGGGAGGATAACCTTCGCGGACCTCCGGGACGCGAGCGGCCGCATCCAGCTCTTCCTCTCCCGTCCTGTGCTCGGGGACGAGGCCTACGAACTCTTCCGGGAACTCGACCTCGGCGACATCATCGGCGCCTGGGGCGAGGTCATCACCACGAAGACCGGGGAACTCTCCCTGGAGGTCCGGGGCTTCGAGATCCTGGCCAAGGCCCTGAGGCCCCTCCCCGAGAAGTGGCACGGGCTCCGGGATCCCGAGAAGCGCTACCGCTACCGGGAGCTGGATCTCCTCACCAACGAGAAGGCCCACCGAGTGATCCTGGACCGCTCCCGGATCATCAGGACCATGAGGGGCTTCCTGGAGGAGCGGGGGTTCATCGAGGTGGAGACCCCGATCCTCCAGCCCATCCCCGGGGGAGCGGCGGCCCGCCCCTTCGTCACCCATCACAACGCCCTGGACCGGGATCTTTACCTGCGGATCGCGCCCGAGCTCTACCTGAAGCGGTTGCTGGTGGCGGGCTACGAGAAGGTATACGAACTGGGGAAGAACTTCCGCAACGAGGGGATCTCCACCCAACACAACCCCGAGTTCACCGCCCTGGAGGCCTATGAGGCCTACGCCGATTACCACGATGCCATGGAACTCGCCGAGGAGATGCTGTGCCGCTGCGTGGAGGACCTCCACGGGAAGCTCAGGATCGAGTACCAGGGGAAGGAGGTGGACCTCTCCCGTCCCTGGCGGAAGGTGACCCTCTATGAGCTGATCTCGGACGAATTCGGCCTCGACCCCGAGGCCCCGCTGCCGGAGCTCCTTTCCGAGATGGGGCGGCGCGGGATCGAGTACCCGGAGCACCTCGCCCGGGGCCCCAAGGGGAAGGTCCTCGAGCACCTCCTGGAGCTCCTCGAGGAGCGCCTGATAGGCCCCACCTTCGTGATGGACTACCCCCTGGACATCTCCCCCTTGGCGAAAAGGAAACGGGGCAACCCCGAGCTCGTGGAGCGGTTCGAGCTTTTCATCGCCGGGTTCGAGGTGGCCAATGCCTTCTCGGAGCTCAACGACCCCGAGGAGCAGAGGGAGCGGTTCCTCATGCAGGAGCGGCTACGGGCGGCCGGGGACGAGGAGGCCCACCGGATCGACGAGACGTTCCTGCGGGCCCTGGAACACGGGATGCCCCCCGCGGCGGGGATCGGCTTCGGGGTGGACCGGATCGTCATGATCCTCACCGATTCCCCCTCCATCCGCGAGGTGATCGCCTTCCCCCTGGTGGGCGAGCGCCGATGACCCTCTCCTGGTGGAACCGGCTGGGTTGGCTTCTCGAGGGCCTCACCGACAGGATCCTCCTCTGGGACCACAGGACCCTCATCTCGATAAGCTCCTCGAAGGTTCTCCGGAGGCTCGACGGGCTTCTCCTTTTGGCCTCTTACCTCGGCGACGGGTACCTGTGGGGCCTTTTCGGGGTCTGGCTTATCTTCCTCGGGGGGAGGGAGGAGCGGACGAACGTACTTGTCGGACTGGCGGTGGCCGTGGTACAGTTATCACTGGTGAAGCTACTCAAGCTCGTCTTCGCGCGGGAGCGCCCGCCGGTCTTGGTGCCGGTGAGGCGCGTTTTTATTTTGGACTCCCACGCGTTCCCTTCCGGACACGCCACCCTGGCCTTCGGGATGGCGACGCTCACCCTGCGGTTTTATCCGCAATGGATCGGGCTCGTTTCCTTGGTCTACGCCCTGGCGACGATCATCGCCATCTCCCGGGTCTACCTGCGCGAGCACTACCCGTTGGACGTCATCGGGGGGGTGATACTGGGCACAGCCTCGGCTTGGTTTCTGGGGCCGGTGTTCAAAACGGCGATCGTCTGGAGGTGAGGAGGGAGATGGAGAGGTTCTTTTCCCGGAGGGCCAGGACCATCAGGAGATCGGTCCTCAGGGAGCTTTTGAAGTTCACTCAGAGGCCCGAGGTCATCTCCTTCGCGGGGGGTACTCCCGATCCGGAGACCTTCCCCAAGGACGAGCTTTCCCGGATCGCCGCCGAGGAGATCGCCCGCAACTACGCCAAGTGCCTCCAGTACTCCACCACCGAAGGCGATACCAAGCTACGGGAGGTGCTCCTGAAGCTCTTCGCCGGGGAGGGGATAGAGGCGACCCTGGACGAGATCATCATCACCACCGCTTCCCAGCAGGGACTCGACCTCGTGGCGAAGACCTTCATCGATCCCGGGGACGTGGTTTATATGGAGCTCCCGAGTTACATCGGGGCGATCCAGGCCTTCAGGGCCTTCCAGGCGGAGCTGGTGGGGGTTCCGCTGGAAGAGGACGGGATGGACCTCGAGGCCTTGAGGGAGCGCATCCGCGCCGACAAGAGGGAGGGACGGAGGCCGAAGTTCATCTACGTCATCCCGGACTTCCAGAACCCGACGGGGGTGTGCTGGTCCCGGGAAAAGAGGTTGAAGCTCCTCGAGATCGCCTCCGAGGAGGACCTACTGGTGGTGGAGGACGCCCCCTACCGGCCCCTCAGGTTCCGGGGCGAGCACATACCATCCCTCAAGGCTTTGGACGAGGAAGGCCGGGTGGTCTTCCTCTTCACCCTCTCCAAGATCCTCGTCCCGGGGCTTCGGGTGGCGGCCCTGGTGGGCGACCGGGAGATAGTGTCGAAGGTGGTGGCGGTGAAACAGGCCGCCGACCTCTGCACCCCGGCCCTCACCCAGGCCCTGGCGTACCGGTTCCTCGCGGAGAGCGACATCGCCGGGCACATCGAGACGATCCGCGCCCACTACCGCAGAAAGCGCGACGCCATGATCGAGGCCCTGGAACGTCATATGCCCGAGGGGGTGAGGTGGACCAGGCCCGACGGGGGCCTTTTCCTGTGGGTGGCCCTGCCCGAGGGGGCCGACACCGAACGCATGTTCCCCAAGGCCCTGGAACGCAAAGTGGCCTATGTGATCGGGACCCCGTTCTTCGTCGACGGGAGCGGCCGGAACACCATGCGGCTCTCCTTCGCCATCGCCACCGAGGAGCAGATCGAAGAGGGGATAAGGAGGCTCTCGGAGGTGGTGCGGGAGGAGCTGGCCGCCGTCTCGGCCGCGGCCGGGCTCTGATAGGGTTTACCGGAAGCGCCCCCACCGCCGGGGGCGCTTCTTAATCCCGTTTGATGGGATTCCCGGGTTCAATTAGGCTTCCTGCGGCATGTTCGAAAAGGTCCTCAAGGCCCTGGAGCAACTCGAGGGAGAGCTCTCCGAGCTCGAGAAGAGGCTCGGGGACGCGGACATCGCCGGGACAAAGGGATACGCCGAGTTATCACGCCGCTACTCCTGGCTTTCCGAGGTGGTCTCCAAAGGGAGGAAACTCAGGGAACTCCTCCGGGAGATGGAGGAGGAGAGGGAGCTACTGGAGGAGAGCCCCGACGGCGAGTTCGCCGAGGAGATAAGGAAGGACCTGAAAAGGAACGAGGAAGAAGCCCAAAGGCTCCTGAAGGAGCTCGTACGGGAACTCGTCCCCAAACGCCCCGAGGACGAGAGGAACGCCATCGTGGAGATAAGGGCCGGGGCCGGGGGGGAGGAGTCGGCCCTGTTCGTGGCGGACCTCTTCCGGATGTATTCCCGGTATGCCGAGCGCAAGGGTTGGAAGGTGAAGGTCCTGGATTCCCATCCCACCGACCTCGGCGGCTACAAGCAGATAACCTTCGCGGTGGAGGGGAAAGGAGCCTACGGGAGGCTCAGGTACGAGTCCGGGGTCCACCGGGTGCAACGGGTGCCGGTGACGGAATCGTCGGGCAGGATCCACACCTCCACCGCCACGGTGGCGGTGCTCCCGGAGATGGAGGAGGTGGACATCGAGATCAGGCCCGAGGACCTCAAGATCGAGACCTTCCGCGCAGGAGGCCCCGGCGGCCAGCACATGCAGAAGAACGAGACCGCCGTGCGGATCACCCACATCCCCACCGGGATCACCGTCTCCTGCCAGGACGAACGCTCCCAGTACCAGAACAAGGTCCAGGCCCTCAGGATCCTCAGGGCGCGCCTCTGGGAGATCAAGGAAAGGGAGCGTCAGAGGAAACTACAGGAGACCCGGCGCCGCCAGATCGGTACCGGCGACCGCTCCGAAAAGATCCGCACCTACAACTTCCCCCAGAACCGGGTCACCGACCACCGCATAAACTTCACCACCTACAGGCTCCAGGAGGTCCTGGACGGGGACCTCGATATCCTCACCGACCCCCTCTTCGAGGCGGAACTGGAGCGGTCCCTCGACGGGGGCTGAGGGCTGAGCTCCGTACCGAAAATTGGTCCCGCGTATCCCCACCTTCCTATAATAGAAATTGCAAAACTCCAAATGGGGGGTGGAACGATGCGTGGTGATTTGGAGAACTCCCGCTCCACCAGCGGGACCGCCGTCAGGCTGAGGGACGTTTCCTCCATAAGCGGCATGTGCCCCATCTGCATCCGCGAATGCCCGGTGCTCTGTGAGATCAGCAAATCCGCGTTCAGGGGCAGAGAGGTGCTCTATCCGGTCCCGGAGGAATTCGGCAAGAGCACCGCCGCCTCCAACAAGGACTACGGGCTCAACTGGTCCCATATCCAGATCATGGTCACCACCCTCGGGGCCCGGGGGATAGAACCCGACCCGGACAAGGCCATCTTCCCCAACGTGGATATCTCCACCTCGGTGGGGGGGATCCCCCTGAAGGTGCCGGTCATGATCGCGGCGCTGGGCTCCACCGCGGTGGCCAAGCGCCACTGGGAGGGACTCGCCATCGGGGCCGCCATATCGGGGACCATCCAGATCGTCGGGGAAAACGTCTGCGGCATGGACCCGGATGCCCGGTTCGAGAACGGGAAGGTGGTCCACTCGCCTGACATGGAGTTCCGCATCAAGACCTATCGGAAGTACTGGGACGGCACCCACGGTGATATCGGGGTCCAGACCAACGTCGAGGACCAACGGTTCGGCGTCGACGTGTACGTGATCAAAGAGCTCGGGGTGAGGATCATCGAGCGCAAGTGGGGCCAGGGGGCGAAGTCCATCGGTGGGGAGGTCCGGATCTACGACCTGGACCGGGCCATCATGCTCAAGAAACGCGGCTACATCGTGATCCCCGACCCCGAGGACGAGGCGGTACAGGAGGCCTTCAGGAAGGGGATCTTCACCTCCTTCGAGCGTCACTCCCGCGTGGGGATGCCCGATGTGAAGGATTTCGTTGAGGACGTGGAGTGGCTCCGGCAACAGGGGGCCCAGAAGGTCTTCCTCAAGACCGGGGCCTACAACCCCGCCGTCACCGCCTTCACCATGAAGTGCGCCTCGCTGGCGAAGGTGGACGCCGTAACCTTCGACGGCGCCGGGGGAGGAACGGGGATGAGCCCGGTGCCCATGATGAACGAGTCCGGGACCCCCACGGTCTACCTCCTGGCCCAGGTCCTGGAGTGCGCCCGGATCCTGAAGGAGAAGGGCAAACACGTGCCGGACATCGTCATAGCCGGGGGGTTCGTGAACGAGACCCAGATCCTCAAGGCCATCGCCATGAGCAACTTCGGCGGCGGACCCTATGTGAAGGCGGTAGCCATGGCCCGGGCCCCCCTCACCGCGGTGATGAAGGCCGATTACTTCCTGGAACTCTCCAGAAACGGAGGGCTCCCCGCGAAGTTCGCCCAGCAGTACGGCGACACCCCTGAGAAGTTCTTCTTCGTCTCCGATGAGCTCAGGCGGAGGTTCGGCGATGAGATCGGGAAGGGCATCCCCTGGCAGGCGGTGGCCCTCTACACCTACTTCGTGGACCGCATCGGGGTGGGGCTGCAACAGCTCCTCGCCGGCTGCCGCAAGTTCAAACTAAACCTCGCCGACAGGAACGACCTGGCCGCCCTCTCCGAGCGGGCGAGCAGGGTCACCGGGCTCCCCCTGATCGACGATCTGGCGAGGAAGAGCATTTCGGATATCCTTGACTTCTGAACCCCGAAGATAAACCCCAGATCGGAAAAAACCCGGGACAAAGGAGGGATGCCTGTGGCGAACCAGGACCACAACCCTTTCGCAATGGCCCAACGTCAGCTCGATGAGGCGGCCAAGATCCTGAAGCTGGAGCCCCATGTCCACGAGTTCCTGCGCTGGCCCATGCGGGAGTTCCACGTGCGGATCCCCGTGCGGATGGACGATGGGTCCGTGAAGATCTTCGAGGGATTCCGGGTCCAGTACAACGACGCCCGCGGCCCCACCAAGGGAGGGATCCGCTTCCACCCCCAGGAGACCCTCGATACCGTTCGGGCTCTGGCGGCGTGGATGACCTGGAAGACCGCGGTGATGGACCTCCCCTTGGGCGGCGGGAAGGGGGGCGTGGTCTGCAACCCCAAGGAGATGTCCGAGAGGGAGCTCGAGGCCCTCTCCCGCGGCTACATCCGTGCCCTCGGACACTACATCGGCCCGGACATCGATGTGCCCGCCCCCGACGTCTACACCAACCCCCAGATCATGGCCTGGATGATGGACGAATACGTGAAGATGAAGGGGGAATACGAGCCCGGGGTGATCACTGGAAAGCCCCTTCCCCTGGGGGGCTCCGCGGGGAGGCTCGATGCCACCGCCAGGGGCGGCGTCTATGCCGTGCGCGAGGCCGCCAAGGTCCTGGGCCTCGACCTCAAAGGGGCCACCTGTGCCATCCAGGGCTATGGGAACGCCGGCCAGTTCGCCCACAAGCTCGCCGCCGAGATCCTGGGGATGAAGGTGGTGGCGGTCTCCGACTCCAAGGGGGGCATCTACAACCCCGAGGGGCTCCCCTACGGGGAGGTCCTCGAGTTCAAGCGGGAGAACGGCACCGTGGTGGGCTTCCCCGGCGCCCAGGCGATATCCAACGCCGAGCTCCTGGAGCTCGATGTGGTGGTCCTCTTCCCCGCGGCGCTCGAGAACCAGATCACCGAGGAGAACGCCGACCGGATCAAGGCCAAGATCGTGGCCGAGCTCGCCAACGGCCCCACCACCCCCGAGGCCGACGTGATCCTACACCAGCGTGGGGTCTACGTGATCCCGGACTTCCTCTGTAACGCCGGGGGCGTCACCGTTTCCTATTTCGAGCAGGTACAGAACGCCTACAACTTCTATTGGCCGGACAAGGAGGTCTACCAGCGGCTCGACGAGAAGATGACCGCCGCCTTCCACGCCGTACACGAGGCCGCCCGCAGTTACAACGTCCACAACCGGCTCGGGGCGTATGTGGTGGCGGTGAGCCGGGTGGTGGAGGCCATGAAGCTCCGCGGCTGGGTGTGAAGGAAGGAGGATTCGAAGAGGAAAGGGGGGCGCTTACGCGCCCCCCTTTTGTTTCACCTTGAGAAAGCTCGAAGTCAGAGGTAGCCGAGCTGCACCGCGGTGATCATCCCCACTCCCAAGAGGAACATCACCAGTCCCGCCACGAAATGCAAGGTGCCCAATCGGGCCGAGCGCCACCGCTCCGCCCGGGCGGTGGTGGTGAAGCCGAAATGGACCCCCAGGGTGATGACAAGGAGGGGGAGGACGAAGATCAGGTTGTAGAAGAGGAGATACAGGATCCCCTCGAGGCGGGTGCTCGTTTTGGAGATCAAAGCGAGAATGGCGATGTAGGGGCCGGAGGAACAGGGGAGGAGGAAAAAGGAGTCCAACACCCCCACGACGAACGCGCCGGGGATGGTGATGGCGGAGCTCGTGAGCTTCTTGACGATGGGGCGCCAACGCTGGGGCACCTCTACGGTGAACCACTTCCCGTAGGCGAAGAAGTCCTTCATGTTCCAAAGGCCAAGGAGGATGGCCAGGGAAGAGACCGCGATGATGAAGGGGCGCTGCACCCCGGCCGTCTGTATCGCGGTAAAGATCCCGAGGCCCATGAGGAAGTACGAGATGTAGATAGCGGCGATGAAGGAGAGGCCGGCCCAGATGACCTTGCCCCTCTTCCCCACCACAAGGAGCGTCCCTAGGAGGAGCACGAGCACCGCGAAGGTGCAGGGATTCACCGAATCCGCGGCCGCGGCGAGGACCAATGCCGGGATGGTAAGCGCCTCCGCGAGCCCGCCGCCCTCCTCCCCCTCTATCCTCTCCAGGGGGGAGCCGGCCCCGCTTTCCAGGGCCTCGATGACGGCGTCCTCCAACGCGAACTCCTCCGATGCCCCGACGGCGGTGCTCAGGAGCTCACCGCCCTTGTAGACCTTGAGGCCGCCGGGAACGCCCCCGGTGGCGATGAGGGCGTAATCGCCCACGAAGATCAGAGGGGTGTAAAGCTCCCCCAGGAGTGCCCGGAGCTCCTCGTCATCCTTGACGACCCCATAGGCCTTGAGGAGCTTGGCGAGGATATCGGAGCTTTCCGGATCCGCCACGTCCAGGTACCTGACTTTGAGCTCCGGATATGAGGGGAGGATCTGGCCCTCTAGAAACTCCTTTATCCTGGCACAATGGGAGCACCCGTGGCGCTCGAAGAAGACGAGCTCCGTACCCAGCGCTGCCAACGAGAAAACGACGACACCCAACACCACAAGGGCTTTCCTCATGGGGCCTCCGGTTTTTCCAAGGGAAGGGGCCGGGGGTACCCCCGGCCCTCCTGTCGCCCTACTCGGAACTCACCCAAAGGAGGCCGCCATAGCGGCTCCTCCACTGCTCCAAGCCGCCAAGGAGACAGTAGGCGTTATAGCCCTGGGAACGGAGATATCTGGCGGCGGAGCACGCCCTGGAGCCGTCCTCGTCGATGCACCAGATGGTGATCCTCGCCCCTTGGGGCGCGGATTTGGGGATGTGGGAGGCGACCCACTGGGGGAGCGTTCCCGTATCGACGTTTATGGATCCCGCGATATGCCCCTCTAGGTAATCCTCCGGCGCCCGCACATCCAACATCACGATGTACCGCTCGAGCAACCTGGAGGGATCCACGGCATACCTTCCGCCTTCCACGGCCCGGCCGGAGAAGGTGAGGGCCCCTTCCCCACCGAACTCGATGAGGAAGTTCCCGTAGCGGGCCTGCCATCCCACGAGCCCGCCCTTGAGGAAGCGGCTGAACCTGTAGCCGAGGGCCACCAGCCTCCGGGCCGCCTCGGCGGAACGCTCCCCTGTCTCGTCGTAAAGGTAAATGAGGAGCGACTTCGGGAACGGGGAAAGCCGCTCCTCGAGCTCATCCAAGGGGATGTTCACGGCGCCCAGGAGGTGTGCCCTGGCGTACTCCTCGGGGGAACGTACGTCCACGAGGAGATAGAGCTCGTACTTCAAGTACCAGCCCGAGCGCTCGTGGGGCTCCGCCGGCCTGACGTAGCCCTTGATGGTAAGGGCGAGCTTGGGGGTGACGGGGTCGTTGGTGTAAACCCAGATAATCTTCTGCACGTGCCTTCCCCCGAAGCCAGTGGAGTTGAAGGTGGCCACGAGCTCGATGGACTCGCCGGGCATGAGGGTTTTCTTCGGGAGGGCCGCCACGGTGCAGCCGCAGCTCGTGTATGGATCCCGGGTGAAGACCAGGGGTTCATCGCCCACGTTCTTTATCACGAAGGCGTGCTGGACGATAACCCCTTCCTTCACCTCGCCGAAATCGTACACCGGCTGATCCACCGCCACCCTGGGCGCTGCGGCCGCCAAAAGCGGAACCATGAAGGCAAGAAAAGCCGCCAGCTTCCTCATCGACATCCCTCCTTCCGATCAAAATCCTCACGGATTTTACAGCATCGAGAGCCGAACGGTTCCCCATTTTTTTCGTTCCGAAAGATTGCTTATAATCCCACCCGGAGGTGGGTGGTGAAGTTCGTCAGGATCCTCGCCGCTTTCCTTTTGCTCGGTTCCGTGGCGGTCCTCCTCCTCGGGTGTGCCGGAGGGGGCTGCCCCACCTGCCCTTGAATTAAGGGGAGATCTGGTCCAGGATAAGCTTCGAGGGAAGCCTTAGACCCCGAGGTGAGGAGGGTATGAGAAAGGGAACCTACCGGGTGAAGACCGGTTTCGCCGAGATGTTCAAGGGCGGGGTGATCATGGACGTGACCACCCCCGAGCAGGCCCGGATCGCCGAGGAAGCCGGGGCGGTGGCCGTCATGGCCCTGGAGCGGGTCCCCGCCGACATCCGAAAGCAGGGCGGGGTGGCCCGCATGGCCGATCCCAAACGCATAAAGGAGATCATGAAGGCCGTCTCCATCCCCGTCATGGCCAAGTGCCGCATTGGCCACATCGCCGAGGCCAGGATCCTGGAGGCCCTGGGGGTGGACTTCATCGACGAGTCCGAGGTCCTCACCCCGGCCGACCCCTTCAACCACATCGACAAGTGGCAGTTCAAGGTCCCGTTCGTCTGCGGCTGCCGTGATCTCGGCGAGGCCGCGCGCAGGATCGCCGAAGGGGCCGCCATGATCCGCACCAAGGGCGAGGCCGGCACCGGGAACGTGGTGGAGGCCGTGCGCCACATGCGCATCCTCAACGATCAGATCCGCCGCCTCCGGGACATGTCCCGGGCGGAGCTCGTTTCCTACGCCAAAGAGCTCGGCGCCCCGGTGGAGGTCCTGGAGATGATCCAGGAGCTGGGGCGGCTCCCGGTGGTCAATTTCGCCGCGGGCGGCATCGCCACCCCCGCCGATGCGGCCCTGATGAGGATGCTCGGGGCCGACGGGGTCTTCGTGGGAAGTGGGATCTTTAAGTCCGAGGACCCCGAGAAGCGCGCCCGGGCCATCGTCCTCGCCACGGCCCACTACGACGACCCCGAGCTCCTGGCGGAGGTGTCCGAGGACCTCGGGGAGCCCATGCCCGGGATCGCCATCGAGGAGATCCCCCAGGAGCAACTCATGCAGTACCGATGAGGATCGGTGTCGTCGCCGTCCAGGGGGACGTGCGGGAGCACCTGCGCGCCCTGGGGCGGCTCGGGATCGAAGCGGTGCCCGTCCTCAAACCCGTACATCTCGAGGGGGTGAAGGGCCTCGTCTTCCCCGGCGGGGAAAGCACCGCCATTTGGAGGCTCCTCAAGTGGTCCGGATTGGTGGAACCCATCGAGGAGCTCCACCGTGAGGGGATCCCCATCTTCGGGACCTGTGCGGGGATGGTCCTTCTGGCGAAGGAGATCGTCAACTGGCCCGAGCGCTTCTTCGGATTCATCGATATCGCCGTGGAGCGTAACGCCTCGGGGAGACAGGTGGACTCGTTCGAGACGGAATTGGAGGTGAAGGCGATCGGGAGGGTGCCGGCGGTCTTCATCCGCGCCCCCTATATCAGGAGGGTGGGGCCGGGCGTGGAGATCCTGGCCGAACACGAAGGGGCACCGGTGATGGCCCGGGAAGGGAGGGTCCTCGTGGCGAGCTTTCACCCCGAGCTCACCGACGACCTGCGGGTGTACGAACTTTTCCTTAAAATGTGTGCCTGATTCCCCGCGGAAAGGAGAGTGAAGATGGCACCAGTGAGGGTAGCGATAAACGGCTTCGGTAGGATCGGCAGGGTCTTCACCCGGATCGCGGCGAAGGATCCGGAGATCGAGATCGTGGGGATCAACGACCTCCTCTTCTACAACAAGAAGAAGGACACCTTCAACGCCAAGTGGGCAGCACACCTTCTCAAATACGATACCGTCTACGGACCTTATGACCTGGACGTGGCCCTGGTGGGCCAGGACCGCCTGAGGATAGGCGATCGTCCCGAGATCCGGCTCACCGCCGTCCCGAACCCGGCGGAGCTTCCCTGGAGGGACCTGGATGTGGACGTGGTGATCGAGGCCACCGGGGTCTTCCGGGACCCCGACAAGGCCAAGGGGCACTTGGATGCCGGGGCCAAGAAGGTCCTCATCACCGCCCCGCCCCGCGGCGAGAGGGCCAAGGAGACCCTCCAGATCCTCTGGCGGGTCAACGAAGGCGAGTACGAGAAGAGGGGAAAGCCCGATATCGTCTCCGCCGCCTCCTGCACCACCAACTCCCTGGGCCCGGTGGTGAAGGTGCTGCACGAGGTCTTCGGCATCGAGAACGGCTTCCTCACCACCGTCCACGCCTACACCAACGACCAGCGGATCGTGGACGCCTTCCACGACGATCTCGCCCGGGCCCGGGCCGCGGCGGCCAACATCATCCCCACCTCCACCGGCGCCGCCCGTGCCATCCCCGCCATCTTCCCGGAGCTCGAGGGCAAGATGGACGGGATAGCCATGCGGGTCCCCGTGCCCTGCGGCTCCGTCTCCGACTTCACCGCCACCCTGAAGCGGGAGGTGACGGTGGAGGAGGTGAACGAGGCTTTCCGCAAGGCCGCCGCGACGCCCCTGGGCGAGGTGATGAAGGTGGTGGAGGAGCCCATCGTCTCCTCCGACGTCCTGGGCGAGTCCCACTCGGCGGTGGTGGCCTTGGCCTACACCATGGTCCTTCCCAAGATGCCCAGGGTGGTGAAGGTCCTCTCCTTCTACGATAACGAGTGGGGCTACTGTTGCCGGCTTCTTGATGTGGCGAAATTCATCGTTAAGTGAGGCCCTCCGCGCGGCGGGTAAAGGGGCTCTGGCGCTCCTTTACCCGCCGCGTTGTTACCTCTGCGGTGCTCACCTCCATCTCCCCGCCGTCCTCTGTGGGAATTGCCTCGAGGGGCTGGAGCGATTCGAGGGAGCCCTCTGCGCGATCTGTGGGGTCCCGGTGGAGGAAGGGGTGGACCTATGCCGGGACTGCGCGGTGGAGCCACGCCCCTTCTCATACGCCCAGGCCATCGGCCCCTACACCGGCACGTTGCGGGTCCTCGTCCTCGGGTTGAAGAACGATGGCGAATACGCGCTGGCGCGCTTCCTGGCCCCCTTCCTGGTGGAGCACCTCCCAGAGGGCGCCGACCGCTTTACCTATGTCCCCGAGGACCCCGGCCGGAAGAGGGCCCACAACGCGGCGGAGCTCCTCGCCCGGGCCATCTCCGAGATCGCGGGGCTCCCGGTGGAAAAACTCCTGAGAAAGGTCCGTTCCACCCCGCCCCAGGTGGGTCTGGGGCTGAGGGAGCGAAAGGATAACCTGGTGGGGGCGTTCGCTGCCCTACGGGAAGGGCACGGCGAGACGGTGGTGCTGGTGGACGACATCTACACCACCGGAAGCACCGCTTCCGAATGCGCCAAGGCCCTCCTTGATGCCGGCTTCGGGGAGGTGGTCGTCCTCACGGCCGCCCACACCCTTCCCGGCCATGCGGATTGAACGGTACGTGGTGGGGCCCCTCCTCACCAACTGCTACCTCCTGGAGTCGAAGGGGGAAGCCGTCTTGATAGACCCGGGGGAGCTCACCACGGAGCTCGCCGAATCCCTGGCCCGGATAAAACTCGAGTACATCCTCCTTACCCACGGCCACTTCGATCACGCCGGGGCCGCCGAGGTGGTCCGGAGCCGCTACGGGGGGAAGCTCCTTTACCACCGGGCGGAAAGGGAGGTCTTCCTGGCCTTCGGGGAATCTCCTCCGGATGCCGACCGTTACCTTGAGGACGGCGATGTGATCGCCTTCGGCGGGGAAGAGATCTCGGTGATGCACCTCCCTGGACACTCCCCGGGATCGGTGGTATTCATTTGGGAGCGGGGGAGGGCGGTATTCTGTGGTGACCTGGTCTTCGCCGGATCGGTGGGGAGGTGGGACCTTCCCGGGGGCTCTTTCGAGAGACTGCGGGAATCCCTGCGCGCGTTCTTCTCGCGCTTCCCCGACGACTGGAGGAT
>JALVLL010000062.1 GCA_027027485.1 Candidatus Bipolaricaulota bacterium
CACGAGAAGCCCATCACCCCTGGGATGAACCTCGACCAGGTGCTTTCTACGCTGCGAGCCAGGGGGATGCAGATCCGTGAGGAGGGATCCAAGGATAGGCCGAAGCTCGCCGGGGTGGACGACCCCATGCTCCTTCGGGCGATCAACGGATTCAGTGCACATCTCATATGGGTATCCGCGCCGGGTTCATTGAGGAGCGTGATCCTCTGGGACAACCCCGCGGTTGACTTGGATCTTATTGTCTTCGGACTCTTCCCCTTCGGGTTCTGCTTCCAGCTCACCCCACCGGGGATACTGGCCGAGCTCTGCGATCGCGCTCCCTTCGGGCCGGTGTCGGGTTCGGTATTCGCCGTTATCGTGATCAACTGGACACCTCAGACACAGGCCTACGTCCTTTCCCTCTCCTCGTAAAGCGGGGGCTTTCGGGACGCGAAAAGGGGGCGGGCGCTTGCCCGCCCCCTCTTTCCTTGGCCTTCGGTGGATTCCGGTGGCGGTTGAAGGGGGGATTTCCGGGGGTACAATCGAAAATGAAAATAATTTTCGAGCCGGCAGGCTCGATACCGAAAGGAGAACGATGTTGAAGACAGGTGATAAGGCGCCGGATTTCAGGCTCCCGGATACCAGGCTCGAAATGAGGTCCCTCGGGGACTTCTCGGGGAGAAAGCTCGTCCTCGCCTTCTATCCCGGGGCGTTCACTTCCGTCTGCCAAAAGGAGCTCTGCACCTTCCGCGATATGCTCGCAAGGCTCGAAGCTCTGGACGCCCAGGTCGTCGGGATAAGCGTCGATTCCCCCTTCGCTAACAAGGCTTTCGCCGACGCCAACCGCCTCTCATTCCCCCTCCTTTCCGACTTCGGTGGAAAGGTGGCCCGGGAGTACGGCGGGGTACACGAGGAGTTCCTCGGGATCCCGGGGTATGTGGTGGCCAAGCGGTCGGTGTTCGTGATCGACCCGGAAGGGACCGTGCGCTACGCCTGGGTCTCCGATGATCCCGGGGTGGAGCCCCCCTACGGGGAGATCGAGAAAGCGCTGGAGACCTTCTAGGAGGGGGCCATGGAGCTTTCGATCAGATCGCCGGACGATCTCGGGCCGCTTCTAGAGGAATTCAAGTAGCGGTCCCGGAGCGGCGACCCGGGCTTTGGGCGGCCACTTCCTTCCTTTCAACCCCGCTAGGGGAACCCTCTGCTGGTCAGGCGCCCCCGGTTACAACGCCCCGATGGGCCGGGAGGGGCTGGGGGATTCCCGCTTCCTTTCAAGCCCCCACAGGTGGCGGAGCACACCGCCGCGACGGAAGATCGGCGCCATCGAAACGAAGGCAAACCGGGCCCAGGCGGCCCGGGATATCCCAAGGGGAGTTTGGATGGATTGTGGACCGCGCCCTACAGGGGGGTCACGGCGCCCCATCACGGGGAACCCTCAACCGGCTGGGCTTCAGCTAAACCTCAGCGCGGGGACCTTTAGGTGAGGCAATGCGGAGGGCGAAAAACGAGGGCAAGGATGAAAAAATAGTGGAGCCGACGGGACTCGAACCCGTGACCTCTGGCATGCCATGCCAGCGCTCTCCCAACTGAGCTACGGCCCCACCCGCAAACATATTTTCTGGGCCGTGGCCACGGGTGTCAAGGAGCTTGGGGGTTTCAGGCGCAGTAGATATCCAGGATGTCCCGGAGCATGGTGGCGGCGGAGGGGGTGGGGTCCTCCTCCCGGATAGTAGCCGCGATGGTGCCGTAGATGTCGGTGTGGTAGACGACCCCCATCCCTTTGCGCCCTAGGACCGATAGGGGATGCCCCCGGGGGATCTCCTCGGGCCGCACCCTCAAGCGATACCCTGTCCCCTCCTTTTCGGCCCGGGCAACGAGACGGAAAAGCCCGCCCCTCTCCTTAGTCCGCCTGGCCTCTTCGGGATCCACCCCGCGGATCCCCTCCCGTTCCACCTCCTCCAGCCGCGCGGGGTATCCCAGGACGTGGTTCGCCAGGATCACGAGCTTCGCTGCGGCGTCCCAGCCGTCGAGGTCGAAGGAAGGATCGGCCTCCAACGCCCCCTCCTCCCGGGCCCGTGCCAGCGCCTCCTCCCAGGAAAGCCCTTCGGCGAGGAGGTCGAGGATATAGCCCGTCACCAGGTTCGGGATCGCCTCTACCTTCAGGACCTCCGCGCCCCGCAGGTCCCTCCCACCAAGGTAAAGCGCCGGCAGGCCCCCGGCCACCGTACCGTCGAACCGGAGCTCCACCCCCTTCTCCCGCGCCAGCTCCATGAGCTCCCTGTAGGCGAGGACGATGGGGCCCTTGTTCGGGGTGACCACGTGCATCCCCTTACGAAGCGCCTCCCGCACGTGGGTTAGCCCCGGCTCGCCTCCCTGCCGGAGATTCACCGGGGTGGCCTCGCAGAGGAGGTCCGCCTCGATATTGCGGATGAGTTCCAGGCCCGAGCCCTGGGACCCGTAACCGGGGTATTCCGATACCGAGCGCCCCGTTTCCTTCATCCCCGCCACGAGCCCGGGATCGAGCCCCTCGGTCGAGGCAGCGATGCCTTTGGAGTCGGCGACGCCCACGAGGATGAACCTCAGCCCGTACCGCTCTTCGAGCGGGCCGGATTTTTCGGCCAGGATCTGACAGAACCTCCTCCCGAGGTTCCCCACGCCCACGAGGACGATCCGCACTTCCCGGGCCATACCCGCCTCCTTCGGCATCAGAAGACCTGGATGAGGAAGCCCTTGAGATAGGCCCCCTCGGGGAAGGTGAGGCCTACGGGGTGGTCCTGGGCCTGGTGGAGCCGCTTTAGGATCACGGCCTCGCGCCTCACGTCCATGGCCGCCCAGGTGACGGCCCTCAGGAAAAGCTCCTCGGTGACATGTCCCGAGCAGGAGAAGGTGAGGAGATATCCCCCTTTGCGGAGGAGCCTCATCCCCAGGATGTTTATGTCCTTGTAGCCCCGCAGGGCGTCCTCCACCTCGGCAGCGTTCCGGGCGAACTTGGGGGGATCCAGGACCACGATATCGAACTGCCGCCTTTCGCGATACAGGCGTCGGAGCTCCTGGAAGGCGTTCCCGGCCACGAAACCGGCCCTTATCTCCTCCAGGCCGTTCAGCTTCAGGTGGTCCCGGGCCCAGCGGAGGTGTTTCGCGGAATCCTCGATGAAAAGGACCGACTTCGCCCCACCGAGCCCGGCGTGGACCCCGAACCCGCCGGTGTAGCTGAAGACGTCCAGGACCTCCTTCCCCGCGGCGATCTCCTGGAGGAGGGCCCGGTTCTCCCGCTGATCCAGGTAGAAGCCGGTCTTGTGGCCGCCCCTTATGTCCACGTAGAAGCGGGCCCCGTGCTCCTCTATCTCGAGCTTGGGAGGGGGCTCGTCCCCGAAGATGTGGCCCTTCTCGGGCTCCAGGCCCTCCAGGGCCCGCACCCCCACGTCCGAGCGCTCGTATATCCCCGCCGGGGAGAAGATCCCGGCCATGAGCTCCACCAGGAGCCTCTTCCGGCGCTCTATCCCCAGGGTGAGGGCCTGGAAGGAGAGGAAATCGCCGTACCGATCCACGATGAGCCCGGGGATCCCGTCGGATTCGGAGTTCACGAGCCTGAAGGCGGTGGTCTTTCCCTCCAGGGGCCTCCTGGCGCCGGCCGCCCTCCGGAGCCTCTCGGCCCAGAAGTCCTCGTTCACCCGTTCCACGATGAAGGTGAGGATCCGGACCCTGATCTGGGAGTTGGGGTTGTAGTAGCCGCGGCCGAGGAAGTTCCCCTTGGAATCCACCACGTCCACGATATCCCCGGGCTCCGGGCTTCCCCGCACCTCGGCCACCGCCCCGGCGTAGACCCAGGGGTGGAACCGTTTTAGGGGGGCCTCGCGGCCCTTGGCGATGACGACCTCTCCGGTGGGCTTTTCGTGGGACAAGGCTAGATATGCCTCAAGGCCACCCGGGCCACGTGGGCTCTGTCCTCATCGGAAAGCCAACGGCGCAGCTCCGCCAGCACCGGAGCCGGGTCCTTCCTCCCCAGCCGCCACATGGCCGAGGCCACCGCCCTCCAGACGTACTTCCGCTCGTCCAGGGCCAGCCTCCGCAGGATGATCAGGGCCTTGCTGGTGCGCTTTACCGCCGCGGCCCCCGAAAGCCCCATGGCCACGTTCCAGAGCACCTGCTCATCGTAGCTCGTGGACCACTTGGTGAGGTACTCGAAGGTAGCATCGGGGTACGCGGGCAGGAGCCCCTCGGCGATGGCCTTCGGCCCCACGACCCAGCGGACCTCGGTGTGCTTGTCCGGAAGGAGCTTCTCCACGAGCTTTAAGAGGGGCTCGGCCAGGTCGAAGCGGTACGGGTACGCCGTCTCCATGATCGCCAGGGCCACCGCCCGGCGGAGGGCGGGCTCCTCGTCCTCGGTCCACTCCATCATGATGGGGTATATGTCATCGAAGTTGTCGTGCAGGAACTTCCCCAGGGAGCGGCAGGCCTCCCTCTGGATCTTTTTATCGCCGCTCAGGATGAGGGCCTTGAAGTTCTCCAGTATATCTGCCGCACCCCTCGTCTTCGGGGATCGCGCGGCGTTTCCGTTCCCTCCATCGGCAAGCCCGTCCCACCCCACACCCAACATCTGCCAATCGGTGACCAGAGTAGTGCGGGCCGTCATTTTTGTCAAACGAAGCGTTCCCCCGGGGAGGGACGATACCCGTTGATGAAATCGAGCCCCGAGATCTCGCGCTTTCCCTCGGGCCTCAGGGAGAGGATCTCCAGGACCCCCTCGCCTGTGGCCACAAGGAGTCTCTTCCTGTGTCGCAGGATCTCCCCGGGCCCGCCCCCCTTCTCGACGTCCGCCAGGGCTGTGCGGACGAGCTTCACCCGCTTTCCCCGGAAGGTGGTGTAGGCGAGGGGGGAGGGGTTGAGGGCCCTGACCAGGTCGTGGATCTCCCGGGCGCTTCTTCCCCAGTCGATACGGGTGTGTTCCTCCTTTATCTTGGGGGCAAGGGTTCCCTCCTTGGGCTGCGGTTTGGGACGGATCCTCCCCTCGAGGTACCCCTCGATGGCCGGGACGATGAGCTCGGCCCCCAGCGCCGCGAGCCTCTCCTCGAGCTCCCCCCCGGTCTCGTCCTCCCCGATCCTCACCGCCCGCTGCACCAGGATCGGCCCGGTGTCCATCCCCTCGTCCATGAGCATGACGGTGACCCCGGTCCAGCGCTCCCCCCGGATGATGGCCCACTGGATGGGGGCGGCGCCGCGGTACTTGGGGAGAAGCGAGGCGTGGACGTTGATGCAACCGTGCTTGGGAAGATCGAGCACGTGCTTTTTGAGGAGCTGGCCGAAGGCGGCCACCACCATGAGGTCGGGGGAGCGGGCCGCGAGCCAATCCACGGCATCCCCGCGGTTGATGGACGCGGGCTGGAGGACCTCCAGCCCGAGCTCCCGGGCG
>JALVLL010000063.1 GCA_027027485.1 Candidatus Bipolaricaulota bacterium
GCGAAGGCCGCGTCCCTGATCAGGGGCTGCAACGCCTCCACCCGCACCGGCTTCCACAGCGAAAGGAGTGGCTTCCCCTCGAGATCCCAGACCCTGACCGTCTCGTCCCAGGAGGCGGTGAGGAAGAGGTCCCCCTCCGGGGAGAAGTCGACCTCGCTTATGGGCTTGGTGTGGGCCAGGAACTGCCGCAGGAGCTTCGCTTCCCCTTCCAACACTTCCCATATCCAGACCCTCCCCCCGCTTGCCGCGACGAGGTACCTCCCATCGGGGGAGAAGGAAAGGGAGTCCACCGCTCCGGCGGGGCCCTCGGCGAGGAAGGCCTCCTCCCAGGAGGACCCGAGGAACCGAACGGTCCCCGCATCGGTGCCCAGGGCGAGGAGGTTCCCATCGGGCGAGAACTCAGCCGCGGTGAGCTTCCCCGGATACCTCCCTTCCCCCAGGCGTGCCAGGATCTCTCCGCTCGATAGGTCCGCGACGGCGACAGGCCCCCTCTTGGGGTAGGAGACGATGGTTCTCCCCGAAAGGGAGGAGCGTGTGGTGTCGATCCCGAGCTCGACGGGGGAACCGGGGCTCCAATCGGGCACGCTCCAGCGGGCCACGGTCCCGAAGGCCCCGACGGCCAAAAGCTCCCCCTCGGCGAAGGCCAGGATCCGCGGCGGCCCCACCGGCGAGGCCAGATTCACAAGGAGCCTCCGCTCGTCTAGATCCCAGACCCTGACCACCGAGTCGTTGGCACCGATGGCGATGAGCCTCCCGTCGGTGGAGAAGGCCACCGATACGAGCCCCCAGCGGTTCCAAGGGAACTTCGCCACGATATCGCCGGAAGCGACCCGGAGGAGGTACAGGACCTGTTCCCCTTTCCCTGCAACGGCCAAAAACCCCCCTTCGTGTGAGAAGGAAAGGACCGTCACATCGTTATCCGAGAAGTCCTCCGCGAGGAGGACCTCCCCGCTTTCCCCGTCGAGGACCTCCACGAGTCCCCCCTCATACCCCACGGCGAGGAGATCATGGGGGGAGAAGGAAAGGGCCGTGATCCCTCTCTCCCTTTCCACCGAGAGGATTTCGGCTCCCCCAGGGAGGCCGAGCACGGAAAGCTTCCCTTCCCGGGCCAGGGCCACGAGGCCCGCCCCGGGTGGGAAAGCGGCGATCTCGGGGACCCAGGGGAGGGGGATTTCCCCCCGGAGTTCCCCCGAGGCGAGGTCCCAGTGCTCGATGGCGATGGAGGTCACCACGTAGACGAACTTTCCCGCCGCGGCCGCGGCGCCCACGGGGAAGCCGGCGCCTATCCTGTGGATCGCCCCCTCGGGAAGCGGTAGCGCCGCTGCCCCAAGGCAAAGGACCGCGAAAGTGGCCAGGACGAAAAACTCCCTCATCGCGATGGGGATTTTAACCCCTCCATGCCCTCCCTCCGGGAGCATTCCCAAGGGGGTTTCGGGTAAAGTGGGGACCATGGCGTACCGAGGCGTGGCGGCCATCGCGGCGGCGGTGTTCTTCTGGTCCTGGCTCGGGGTGATCGGGAAGTCCCTCTACCGGATGGGTGCCCTTCCCACCGAGGTGATAGCCTTCAGGGCCCTTGTGGCCTGGGGCTCTTTGTTCCTTGCCCTCCTTTTTACCCGGGGGATCAAGGTCCCATCGATCTATCTTCTTCCCGCCTCGATCTCTTTCAGAAGCTTCAAGGTGGTGCTAAACTATCTAGACCTTTACCTCTACCTTAGTTATCTCCCCCTAGCAGCTACC
>JALVLL010000064.1 GCA_027027485.1 Candidatus Bipolaricaulota bacterium
CACCGCGGTTAACCTCACGTTCGTGGGGATCGAGGCTGGGATCGTGATCCCCCTCAACGTGGCCACCCTCTACATCGCGATCAAGCTCTTTCGCCGCGAGGAGATTCTCACCCGTTGGAAGTAAACTTGGAGCTGTGTGATGCTGCGCCTACAATACTCGCTCCAGGAGGTGGCCTATGGCGTACGTCACCAAAAAGGAGCTCATCGAGAAGATAAAACCCCTTCTTGAGGATCTCGGCAGGGCGCTGGAGGAGCTGGAGACGGCGCTTGACGAGGCCAAGGTGAACCTGGAGAAGACCAACGACGCCATCGCCGAGGCCGAGGAAGAGTGATCCCCGCGGGCTCCAGGGGGTTCGTCCCTCCACGGGAAATCCATATTTCCTCCCGAGGGGCTCCACAGCCCCGGTTTAGGATGCAGACGTCGGGCAAGGACGGGACGAATCGCCCCCGCCCCCCTGAAGAAAGCCCGCTTTCCCACCTCCGGGACGAGGGGCCCCAAAAAGGGCCCCTCGTCTTTTGTTCGTTGGGATTTAGGCGATGCTATCGTCCTTGCCGCTCAGGCCCCGAACCTGCGGCGGGCCTCCTCCAAGCCCTCCGGAGTGCCCACATCGATGATCTCCACCGGAGAGACGAAGGCCCAAAGGGTCTCCCCCGATTCGATGACCCTCGGGAAGAGGTCCCGCACGAGATCCCATCGCGCGCCCTTGGGGAGATGGGAGAGGATCCCGGGCTCGAGGAGGCATATCCCGGCATACTTCCACTTCCCCCCGGATCCCTTCACGGGGTGCCAGGCGACGATGCGGCCCTCGTCGGAAAGCTCCACGAGCCCATGCTCCCCAGAGCGATCCCCTTCCCGGAGGACCACCGTACCTATGCCGCGGCGCTCGCGGTGGAACGAGAAAAGCTCCCCAAAGGGGAAGCCATCGAGGACCACCTCTCCGTGCACCACCAAAAAGGCACGGACGAGCCGTTCCCTCATCTTGTCCAGCGCCCCGGCGGTGCCCAGGGGCTCCTCCTCGAAGTAATAGCGGATCGAAACTCCGAAGGGGCCGCCATCGCCGACGTAGGAGATGATTTTTTCCGGCTTGTGGTGAAGATTTATGAGGACCTCCTCCACACCCGCTCCCGCCAGCACCTCCAGGTTCCATCCTAAAACGGGCTTCCCCCCTACGCGCAGGAGCGGCTTGAGGATACCGTATGTGGGTGGCCGAAGCTCGTCGCCATCGCCGGCGCACAGGACCACAGCTACACGGGGGGTCTCGGAGCTCCGGGCTTTACCGTCCATCCGTTCCCTTTTGCCCGCCTAGGGTATCCTCAGCTCTTCACCACCAACGATACGAGCCTCCCGGGGACGGCGATGGTCTTCACGAGCTCCTTGCCCTGGAGGTGTTTTTTCACCTCTTCAGCGGAGAGGACCGCTTCCTTAAGCGCCTCGGGATCGCCGGCCACATCGTGGGGGAGCCTCACCCGGGCGCGTACCTTCCCGTTTATCTGGACCGGGATCTCCACCTCCAAAAGTTTCAGGGCCTCCTCGTCGTATGAGGGCCACTCCTGCTCAAGCACCGCCCCTCCCTCTCCGAGCCTGTGCCAGAGCTCCTCGGCGATGAACGGGGTGAAGGGGGAGATGAGGAGGATGGTGTCGCGCAGGATGCGCCTGAGTAACGGGAGATCAGGCTCCCCGGCCACGTACCGCTCCAGGGCGTTGGTGAGCTCCATGATCCCGGCTATCGCCACGTTGAAGCCGAACCTCTTGGACTCGAACTCCCGGGTGACCTTGCGGACCGTCTCGTTAAACTTGGCCCAGATCTCCCTGTCCTTTTCGGGAAGGGCCGCGGGATCGAACTCCCGGGGGACGTCTTTAACTTTGGGGATCCACTCGGAGAAGAGGTCCCAGAAGCGGTTGAGGAACCGCCACGCCCCTCGCACCCCCTCCTCGGACCACTCGATCTCCTTCTCCGGTGGCCCCATGAAGAGGGTGTAGAGGCGCTCGGTGTCGGCCCCGTACTTCGCGATGAGCTCGTCGGGGGAGACCACATTGAGCTTGGACTTCGACATGGCCACCACCGAGACCTCTAGCTCCCTGTGGCAGTGGGGGCAGTATTTCCCGTCAACTACCTCCTTGGGCGGGATCCAGCGGTGCTCGGGGCACCAGTAGGCGGGGTAGGTGATCATCCCCTGGGTGAAGAGCCGCGCGAAGGGCTCACCGAAGGAGAGATACCCCATATCCCGCAGGGCCTTGGTGATGAACCGGGAGTAGAGCAGGTGCAGGATCGCGTGCTCCACCCCGCCTACATACAGGTCCACCGGGAGCCACTTGTTCACGAGCTCCGAGTCGAAGGGTTTCTCATCGTCGTGGGGGGAAATGTAGCGCAGGTAATACCAGGAGGAGTCCACGAAGGTGTCCATGGTGTCCGTTTCCCTCTTGGCCGGGCCGCCGCACTTGGGGCAGGTGGTGTGCACGAACTCGGGGATCTCAGACAGGCCCTTGAGCCCGATCCGGTCCACCTCGGGGAGGAGCACCGGGAGCTGGTCCTCGGGTACCGGGACGATGCCGCATTCTTCGCAGTAGACGATGGGGATCGGGGCGCCCCAGTAGCGCTGTCGGGAGATCAGCCAGTCCCTCAGGCGGTAGTTCACCGCGAACTTCCCGATGCCCTTCTCCTCGAGCCACTCGGTGGTCCTCTTCACCGCGACGTCGCCGGGGGTGCCCGTGAGGGGGCCGGAGTTGATCATCTCCCCGTACTCGGCGTGGAAGAGGAGGTCCCTGAGGAAGGGGATATCCCAGAGGACCTCGGCCACGGTGCGCTTCCCGGAAAGGTCAGGGTTCAGGGATTTAATTCGCTCCAAAGCTCTTTTTTCCTGTTCAAGTGAATCTACATTAATAACTTCGTCATGAAAGACAATGAACCACCCGCTTCCAACTAAAGCAGACCAAGTACCTGGAACCAAACATTTCTGAATAACTTCCGCAACTTCGTGCGCGTATCTTGGCTCAATTTCAACTTCTAACACTATTGATCCGTCATCATTTTCGTGTATTGTGAAATTTTTAATCTCGCCGGCTAAAGAGGAAAGAACCATTTCAGCCCTTAATGTTTCTTTGTCTTTGCAAGTTCCGGCTTGTATAAATGCGACGGCTTTCTTATTTGGGTGGGCGATCACCGGGATCACCGGGATCCCGTATTTCAGCGCGAACTGGAAGTCGCGCTCGTCGTGGGCCGGGACGGCCATGATGGCCCCGGTCCCATAGGTCATGAGGACGTAGTCGGCGATCCAGATGGGGATCCTCTCGCCGTTCACGGGGTTTATCGCGTACGCCCCGATGAAGACCCCGGTCTTCTCCCTCTCGGTGGAGAGCCGCTCCACCTCGGTACGGCGCGCCGCGGACTCCTTGTACTCCTCCACCTCACGGCGCCTGTCGGGGGAGGTGAGCTCGTCCACCAGGGGGTGCTCCGGAGCGAGCACCATGAAGGTGGCCCCCCAGAGGGTGTCGGGGCGGGTGGTGAAGACCACGATCTCGTCGCCCCGCTCGCTTCTGAAGGTGACGTTCGCTCCCTCCGAGCGGCCGATCCAGTTGCGCTGCATCGTCTTCACGTGCTCGGGCCAGTCCAGCGTGTCCAGGTCCCGCAGGAGCTCCTCGGCGTAGGCGGTGATCTTGAAGAACCACTGGGTGAGGGTCCTCTTCTCCACCGGGGTGTTACAGCGCTCGCAGCGCCCCCCCACGGCCTGTTCGTTGGCGAGCACCGTCTCGCAGTTGGGGCAGTAGTTGACCTCCGCCTCGGCCCGGTAGGCCAAGCCCCGCTCATATAGCTTCAGGAAGATCCACTGGGTCCACTTGTAGTACTCGGGCTCGCAGGTGGCGATCTCCCGGTCCCAATCGAACACCACCCCCCAGTCGCGGAACTGGCGCTTGAACTCGGCGATGTTCCGCATGGTCCACTCCCGGGGGTGGATCCCGTGGCGGATGGCCTGGTTCTCCGCCGGGAGGCCGAAGGCATCCCAGCCCATGGGGTTGAGGACGTTATAGCCCCGCATGATGAGGTAGCGGGTGATGGCGTCGCCGAGGATGTAGTTGCGGCCGTGGCCCACGTGGGGCTTGGCCGAGGGGTAGGGGAACATGTTGAGGTAGTAGAACTTGCGCTCGGTGTCGTAGATGTCGGCCTTGAAGAAGCCCCGCTCGTGCCAGAAGTCCTTCCAGCGCTCCTCTATCTCCCTGGGGACGTACGGCTCACCCACGGGCCACCTCCTTGGCGAGCTCCACCCCGGCGGAAATGACCTCGTCCACGGCCGCGGGGGAGTCCATCTCGCTGTAGACCCTGAGGATCGGCTCCGTCCCTGAGGCGCGGAACATGAGCCATCCGTTCCTGAACCGAAGCTTCACCCCGTCCAGGGTCTCGACCTCCACCACTTTCCTTCCCGCGACGGAATCCGGCGGGGAGGCCTTGATCCTCTCCACGACCTCTTTCCTCGCCTCGAGCTCCAGATCCACCCGGCGGTAGTGGTGGGGGCCATAACGGCGGAAGAGCTCCTCGACGAGCTTCCCCAAGCCTTTCCCCTCGGAGGCGATGAGCTCAAGAAGGAGCAATCCCGCCAGGATCCCGTCCCGCTCGGGTAGATGCCACCGGTACCCGTATCCCCCGGATTCCTCGGCGGCGAACATGGCCTCGCCCCGGTAGAGGCCCTCCACGGCCCACTTGAAACCGATCTTTATCTCCCGGACCTCGAGCCCCGCGTCTTCCCCGATCTTCCTGATGAGATCCGTGAGGGCGAAGGACTTGAGGATGAGCCCCCGCTCACCGCGGTTCTTGATGAGGTGCCAGAGGATGAGGGACGAGGTGCGGTGGGTATCCACGAAGTTCCCGTCCTCGTCCATGGAAGCCCCGCGGTCCCCGTCGCCATCGGTGATGAGCCCCACGAGGATCCACCCCCGGACCCTCTTCTTGAGGGAGCGGACCACCGCCCGGGTGGGCCACATGAACTCCGGTATGGGCTCTGGCCTCATGCCCCCGAAGAGGGGGTCCACCCTCGACCTCACCGCGGTGTGTTTGATGCCGTGTTTCGCGAGGAGCTCCGCGAGGTAGCCCTGGGCCGAGCCGTACATGGGATCCACCACCACGTGTACCGGTGTTTCGGCTATCGCTTTGAGGTCCACCTTCCCCTCGAGGGCGGCCAGGTACTCCTCCCGGATGGAGGTGATGGGGACGGGTGAGTCCTGTACCCCGGGGTCCTCGGATGGGAGGTGCCTTTCCACGAGGTCCGTGACCTCGGCGGTGGCGGAGCCCCCGTATTCGGGCTTTATCTTGAAGCCGTTGTAATGGGGGGGGTTGTGAGAGGCGGTGATC
>JALVLL010000065.1 GCA_027027485.1 Candidatus Bipolaricaulota bacterium
ACCACGGCGCTCCCCGCTCCCTCGGTGCGGGAGATGATCCGCTCCGCATCGGCGAACCTACGCAGGGTGAAGATATCCTTCCCGGGCTCCAAACCCGGGATCGGCGGGATGAAGGGCTCGGCACCGGTGGCGAGGAGGAGTTTTCCGTAGGAAAGCCTCTCGCCGTCCTCGAGCTCCACCCACCTATCGCGGGGATCTATGCGCACGACCCGCTTCCCCGGGCGGTAGTCTATCCCCTGCTCCCCGTACCAGGATTTGGGGAAGGGGGTTATCCCCTCGAGATTCCTTTCCCCGGCGAGGACCGAGATGAGCCCCGGGCGGAGGTAATAAAGGTGGGGCTCCTCCTGGAGGATGAGGATCCCGGCGGAGGGATCCAAGGAGCGGAGCCTCCGGGCGGCGGTGACCCCGGCGATCCCCCCGCCGATGACAAGATAGTCGACTTTCGGCATTTCAGCCGATCTTCTCGAACATGCTCTTGGGGGCGCCGCACTCGGGGCATACCCAGGAGTCGGGGAGCTCCTCAAAGGGCGTCCCGGGCTCGATCCCCTGGGAGGGATCCCCCTTGGCCGGGTCGTATATCCATCCGCACACCGTGCACTCCCACTTCTCCATCTCCGTCCTCCTTTTGGAAAAAGGAAACGTGGATCTTGGCCCCCTATTTTAGCCCCTCCCGTCCCGCCTCCAAGCGACGAACCCAGCTAAAGGCAAAGCAGGATTGCATCGTTTGGGAATCTGTAATAACTTCTCCGAGCCATGGAACTCCAGGGGTTTAAGCGGGGCTCCGGGGAGCCCCTTTACAAGCAACTGAAGGAGTACATCCGCACCTGGATCGAGAGCAACCGTTTGCAGCCAGGGGACAAGATCCCCACCGAGAGGGAGCTCGCGCGGCTCCTGGGGGTGAGCCGTCTCACGGTGCGGCAGGCCATCGCGGAGCTCGTGCGGGAGGGGATCCTCTACCGGGTCCAGGGAAGCGGCACCTATGTCGCCGAGGCCGAGGCCACGACCCTGCGGGTGGTGGTGCCGGAGCGGGAATGGATACCGTATCTACTCCAAGCCGAAAGCCGCTACAACGAGCTCCACGAGCGTGAGCCCATCAGGTTGGAGATAGAGGTGGTGGGGAGGCCCAAACTCCGGGAGAGGATCGTCTCCGCGGTGGGCGCCGGGGAGGCGCCGGATATAGCCCTGATAGACCTCGTTTGGGTGGCCGAGTTCGCGGCGCTCAGGTACTTCTACCCTCTGAATGAGATCGACGGGGAATGGATCGATTCTTACCTGGACGACCTCCTCCCCGGCGTGAAAAACGGTATCTCTTTCGGCGGGAAGGTCTACGGGGTGCAGGTGGACCTCAGCGTGAGCGTCCTCTGGTACCGCAGGGACCTCCTGAGGGAAGCGGGGCTGGAACCGCCGTCCGACTGGGACGAGCTTTCGGGTGTGGCGACGGAGCTTAAAGGCAAAACCGGCAAAGCCCCCCTCGCCTTCTGTGGGGGGACCCGCGGCGGTGAGGCCACCTCTTACCAGCTCCTCCCCCTGTTCTGGAGCGCGGGGGCGGATCTCGTGCGTAACGGCAGGGCGGCCGTGGACGAAAGATGGATCCGACCCCTGGAGTTCCTGAGGGGCCTCGTGGAGGAGGGACTTACGCCGGTGGAGGTGACCCGGCTCCCCTGGGACGGCCCGCGCAAGGCCTTAGCGCGGGCCGTCCCAGGGGAGCCGGGTCA
>JALVLL010000066.1 GCA_027027485.1 Candidatus Bipolaricaulota bacterium
GGGTCGTGATCGGGGCCAACGCGGTGCTATTGGGTCCGATCCGGGTGGGGAAGGGCGCCAAGATCGGGGCCGGGGCCGTGGTGCGGGACGATGTGCCCCCGGGGGCTGTGGTGGTGGGGCCTCGGGCCGCGGTCATCGATTCCCGGCTCCTGCGACAGCGGGACCGGGAGTTCTTCCTGGAGGGCGCCGGGATCTGATCAACCGCTCCCGAGGCACAACTGCAGCGTCTTTATCTCCCCGGGTCGCAGGGGGAAACGGAGGAGGCGCGGAGAGGCGAGATCGAGCTTCCCCCGCGGGGTCTCGTCCAGGCGTGCTTCCCGTGCTTCCGCGACGGGAAGGGCGCACTTGAGCTCCGCCATAAGCTCCCGCCGCGTGGGGTTGTACACCCGGACGACCAACCCTTCCCCTTCCTCGGGGGGCTTCACGGCGCTTAAGACGACACCTTCCGGCTCCAGGGAAAAGATTTCGTAACGGTGGGGCTCGAACGCCCGCTCCAACGCCACGGCGTAAGGCGGAGAGACGAACTCCCGCGCCGCCCGCAGTAACCCAGACCCCTCCCAGGTGCCGGAACAGGCATAAACCGCGTACTCGAAGCGATGAGTGCCCAAACACTGGGCCTCCGGAGTCTCATAGGGCGGGCCGGCGTGGCCCCGCCGGGTGGCGAGATCGTCCCGGGAAAGCCAGCCCACACACCGCAATAGCGTGAGGTAAACGACGCCCTCCGGGGTCACTTCGTACTCCGGAAGCCCCCGGTTGAGGACCGCTAGGCCCCTCTTCCCATCCTCCACCGCCACGAATGCCTTTTGGGGATGTGTTACGGAGGGGACCTCGACCCAACCCTCTCCCCGGGGCGGGCGCGTCGGCCGCTCGACCACCCAGAAGGTGTCATCGGCGAAGGAATACGCCGCCGCGATCCCGGTTGGGAAGGCCACCCGAAGCCGATGGTCCCGGGCGCGGTTCTCCACCTCGGCCCGGATCTCCACGCGCTTTATCCCCCGCTTGAGGGAGATCGTGAAGACAACCGGGATCTTCACCGTTTCCTTATCGCGACCTTTCCGATCCGGACGGAGCCCCCGGGGGAGCTCGACCTCCAGCTTGACCCTGATGGACCCCTTCCACGGGAGGTCCTCCGCCCGTTCGACTTCCCCGCGTAGGCCTTCGGAGGTGAAGATTTCCTGTACCTCGGGGGGCGAGTAGTTGTACTCGTCGCCCGCGTCCCCGGAATCCTCGAGGAGGTTTAGCTTCCTGTAGGTAGCCCCGGTCTCTTTGTCCAAGAGGTCGAAGGTCCCGTCCTCGTGTACCGTCACCCGGTAGAACTCGTTCTCCAGGGTGCGATCGTCCACGAATAGGCTCCCCGATGCCCCGCGCGGCTCCCCTGGAACCAAGCGGAAGGCGGCGGTACCGAACGGGGGAAGCTCCGCCGGAAAGGCGATGACGGCCTTTTCGTGGTGCTTCACTCCCTCGAGGATCCCTTCGGATACGAGCTTTTTCCCCATAACGACGAAGGGGATCTCCTCCTCTCCCGGACCGAGGAGCGTTCCTTGGGCGGCCTCGGGGGGTATCTCCACCACCACCTCGTCCCGCCTTTCCCAGGGGCAAGGGTTGAAGACGAAAATGGAAACGCCTTCTTCCCCGGCTTTGTGTGTCCCGGCGATGGCCAGGAGCCCCCTTTCCGCCACTTCGGTGGCGATGGTCTCCGCCCGGGCGAAGC
>JALVLL010000067.1 GCA_027027485.1 Candidatus Bipolaricaulota bacterium
AGGGCGGTGGAAGAGCTCCTCGGGAGGCTCAGTGGAGACGATGCCGAAAGGCTGGGGACGCTCCTTTGGGGAAGGAGGTCGCGGTGAGCGGAAACCTTTTCCGGGAGATATTCCCACAAGGGAAGCTCCTGATCGGGGTCATCCACCTCCCCCCGCTCCCGGGCTCCCCCCGACACGGGGGAGGGACACTGGGGGAAATCATCGAACGTGGCCTCCGGGACCTGCGGGCCCTGGAGGAGGGAGGGGCCGATGGGGCCATCGTGGAGAACTTCGGGGACCGCCCCTTCCCCAAGCGGGCCCCGGTGGATACGGTGGCGGCCATGGCGGTGGTGGCCCGGGAGCTTGCCCGGGAGGCACGGATCCCCTTGGGGATAAACATCCTGCGCTCGGATGGGGAGGCGGCCCTGGCAGTAGCGGCCGCGGCCGAAGCGAGTTTCATCCGGGTGAACGTATTTTGCGGCGTGGCCTTCACCGATCAGGGGATCATCGAGGGCAGGGCCAGGGAGATCGTGGCCCTGAGGAGGAGGCTGGGGGCGGGGATCGCGATCCTCGCCGACATCCACGTGAAGCACGCCCATCACTTCGGGACGCTGCGCGAGGCGGCCCGGGACGCCGCCCGCAACCTGGCAGATGCCCTCATCGTCACCGGCTCCGGGACCGGCGAGACGGCATCTCCTCCCGATATCGAGGTCGCTCGGGAGGCCTCGGGGCTTCCGGTGCTCGTGGGAAGCGGCATCGCCCCGGACAACCTCGCGGCGTTTTCCCGGGCGGACGGCTTCATCGTGGGCACCTACCTGAAGCGTGGGGGAGAGGTGGAGGCGCCGGTGGATGTCTCCAGGGTGCGGAGGCTCCGGGAAGCCCTGGATTCCCTGGACGGCTGAACCGTGAATTTGCCAGACAGTCAGACCGCCGGTTAAATTCGCTTCGGGTAACTCCAAATAAGGACAAAGGAGGGAAAAGATGCGCGGAAACCACGCCAAGCTCTTCACCCCAGGCCCCGTGGAGGTGAGACCGGAGATCCTCCAGGCCATGGCCACCCCCCAGATCCATCACCGCTCCCCCGAATGCGCCGAGCTCTATGCCGAGCTCCAGCCCAAGCTCCAGAAGTTCCTCTACACGGAGCAAACGGTGTTCCTCTTTACCTCCTCCTCCACCGGGGCCATGGAGGCCGCGGTCCAGAACTGCGTCAAGAAGAAGGTCCTGAACCTGGTGAACGGCGCCTTCTCCAAGCGGTGGGCCCAGATCACCGAGGCATGCAGGATCCCCAACGAGGTCCTTGAGAACCCCTGGGACAAAGCCTTCAGGCCCGAACAGGTGGACGAAAAACTCAGGACCGGCGAATTCGACGCCGTGACCCTGGTCTACAACGAGACCTCCACCGGCCTCATGAACCCCCTGGAGGAGATCGCCGAGGTGGTGCGGCAGTATCCGGACGTCTTCCTGCTTGTGGACGCGGTCTCCTGCATGGGGGGCGTGAAGATCGAGTTCGACCGGCTGGGGCTGGACGTACTCCTCGCTGGGGTTCAGAAGGCCGTGGCCTTGCCCCCCGGGCTCACCATCTGCGCCGTCTCCGATCGGGCCTTAAAGCGTGCCGAGGAGGTCAAGCCCCGGACTTATTACTTCTCGTTTCCGGTGATGCTCAAGTACCACCTGAAGAACCAGCATCCCACCACCCCATCCACCGCCCACATGTACGCCCTCAACGCCCAGCTTGACTACATCCTCAACGAGGAAGGCCTGGAGCGGCGGTTCGCCCGCCACGAGGAGATGGCCAGGATGGTCCAGGCTTGGGCCGTGAAACACTTCGATATCTACCCCGAGGAGGGTTACTGGTCCAAGACCTTGACGTGTGTGAAGAACACCCGGGGGATCTCGGTTAAGGACCTCATCGACCGCCTGGTCAACGACTACAACATGCGCATAGCCAACGGCTACGGCGATCTCAAGGAGAAGACCTTCCGCATCGCCCACATGGGGGATATCACCCCCGCCGACGTGGCCGGGCTGCTGCACGCCATAAACGAGATCCTCGACCTTGAGAAGTGATGCGCGACGTGTGATCAGTGATGGGTAATGGGTACAAAAATCTAAACATGTCCCGGTCCTCGTCACCCATCACACATCACCCATTACCAACGAAAAGGAGGGGAAAATGAAGGTCCTTGTTTGTGATCCTTTGGATCCCAAGGCGGTGGAGAGGATCGCGGGGGCTGGGCTCGAGGTGGTGGAGAAGACGGGGATGTCCCCCGAGGAGCTCGCCGAGGAGCTCAAGAAGGGATACGAGGTCATCATCGTGCGCTCGGCCACCAAGGTCCGCCGCCCCGCCATCGAGGCCGCTAAAGGGCTGAAGCTCATCGTCCGCGCCGGGGTGGGGCTCGATAACATCGATGTGGAGGCTGCGAAGGAACGGGGGATCGAGGTCAGGAACACCCCCCGGGCGAGCTCCATCTCCGTGGCGGAGCTGACCCTCGCCCACATGCTCGCCCTGGCCCGCTCCCTTCCCCAGGCCACCCAGTCCATGCGTGAAGGCAAGTGGGAAAAGAAGGCCTTCAAGGGGGTGGAGCTTTACGGGAAGACCTTGGGGGTGATCGGGATAGGCCGCATCGGCCGCGAGGTGGCAAAGAGGGCCCTTTGCTTCGGGATGAGGGTCATCGCCTACGACAAGTACGTCACCGAATCGCCCATACCAGAGGTGAAGATGGTCTCCCTGGAGGAGCTCCTCAAGGAGAGCGACTTCGTCACCCTCCATATCCCGCCGGATCCCGCGGGCCCGGTGATCGGGAAGCGGGAGTTCGGGCTCATGAAGGAAGGATCTTTCCTCATAAACTGCGCCCGGGGCGGGGTGGTGGACGAGGAGGCCCTGCTCGAGGCCCTGGATTCGGGGAAGCTCGCCGGTGCCGGGCTCGACGTGTTCGAGGAAGAGCCTGCCACCAACGAGCGGTTGCTCAAACACCCCAAGGTGACTCTCACCCCCCACATCGGCGCCCAAACAAAGGAAGCCCAGGCTCGGGTGGGGCAGGAGGTGGCCGATATCGTGATCTCCTTCGCTAAAGGAGGATCCTGATGGCGGTGATCTACCCCTTCCGCGGGATCCGGTATAACCTCGAGGTCGTGGGCGACCTCTCCGCGGTGGTGACGCAGCCCTACGATCGGATCGGCCCCAAGGAGGAGGAAGAGTACAAAAGACGTTCCCCCTATAACATCGTGCGGGTGATCGGGGGAAAGGTTCCCCCGGAGGATGATTCGGAATACCGGCGTCGGGCCGAGACCTTCAGGAAGTGGCTGGAGGAAGGGGTGCTCATTGAGGATCCCGAGCCCGGGATCTACGCCTACTGGCAGCGGTTCGAGTGGGACGGCCGCGAGTACACGAGGAAGGGCTTCGTGGCCCTTATCGACCTCCAGAAAAGCGGGGTCAAGGCCCACGAGAGGACCTTAAAAGGTCCCAAGGAGGACCGGCTCAAGCTCCTCCGGGCCACCGAGGCCAACTTCGGCCACATCTTCCTCCTCTACCGGGATCCTTCCCTGAAAGCATCGAATGCTATCTCGGACGCGGTCTCAGGTAAGCCGGCAGAGATGCGGGCGGTGGACGATTTCGGCAACGAACACCTCCTCTGGCGTATCACCGATCCCGCCGTGATCGAGGCCGCCAAGGAGACCCTGGCCCCACTCCAGGCCTACATCGCCGATGGCCACCACCGCTTCGAGACGGCCAGGATCTTCATGGAGGAGTGCTTCCGGAAGGGCTGGAAGCCCGTACCTCCCGAGACCTTCACCTCCAGGATGGTCACGCTGGTGAACACCGAGGAGCCGGGCTTGGTGATCCGCCCCATCCACCGCATCGTCCACTCGCTCCCTGGGTTCGACTACGGAAAGTTCCTGAAGGACCTCGAGGACGAGTTCCGGGTGGAGCCCCTGAAGTCCCTGGACGAGGCCCGGGAAAGGCTCCATGCGGGGCTCGGGAAAGAGCACGTGTTCGTCTTCTACTCCGGGGGCGAGTTCCACGCGGCCGTCCTAAAGGACGAGGGGGCGATCGAGAGGCTCGTTCCCGGGGAGAAGCCCCTGGAGTGGAAACGGTTGGATGTGGCGATCCTGCACGCGGCGATCTTCGAGAGGCTGCTGGGGATCGATGCCGAGGCGCTGGCGAAGCAGATCTACGTGGACTACACCCCCTACGCCGACAAGGTCATCGAGGCCGTGGACCAGGGGAAGGCCCAGCTCGGCGTCCTCTTGAATCCCACGAGGGTGGAGGACGTCCTGGCGGTGGCCGACGCGGGCGAGCGGATGCCCCAGAAATCCACTGACTTCTACCCCAAGCTCCTCACGGGGCTCGTGGCGATGCGGATGCGGATCGAAAAGCCCTAGGTCGCGGGTTTTCTGGAAACGGGTTCTCGTAGAAAAAAGCGGGGGCGTTTAGCCCCCGCTTTTTTGGCTCGGGATCTAAGGGAACTCTCGCCTTAGAGGTAGATCTCCACTTCGGCCGAAACCCGGAGTTCCTTCAGGAACTCGCGCCAAACGCGGTCCTTCTTCTCTTGGAGGAGCTTCGCCTCGATCTCCCCGGCGACCTCCTCCAGGGGTTTCACGTTGCCGTCATCGTCGACAAAGGATTCCTTGTGCTCCTCGTAGTAAGACGCGACCTCTTCGGGACTTACCGAGACGTCACCGGTGACCTCCTCCTTGAGGAGATCCACCAGCAACCTCTCCTCGGCCTCGGAGCGGAGCCTGGCCTTGAACTCCTCCAGGGTCTGTCCCAATCGCGTGATCACCGCCTCGGCCAGTTCCTCCTCGGTGGCGAGGGAGTTGCGTTGCATGATACTCTTCAACACGCGGTCCAGCTCCGCCTGGAGCTTCTCCTCGGGTACCACAAGCCCCCTCTTCCTCGCTTCCTGTACGAGTAGCTTCCAGGTGATGAGGGACTCGAGGACATCCCTCTCGTATGCCTTGAGGAGGGCCTTTCCTTCCTCGGTGGAAACGAGAACTTGGGCGAAGCGGGGGAACTGCTGGTAGATGGTCAGGACGATACGGGAGAGGTCGGTGAAGCGGTCGAGCTGATCCTTGGTGATCTCCTCCCCGTTCACTACGGCCACCACCGAGGGGGTCTGGGTGGCGGATTGGGCCAGGACCAACAGGGGAAGGAGGGAAAACACGGCCACAAGAATTCTTTTCAAAGCTGGCTCACCTCTTTCCGAATTTTGACATTTTCGCGTTACGAACGCGGCAAGTCAACGTCGACATCTTATTCGCCTCCCGAGTATGCCCCCATGGCCTCCACCGCGGCGCCGACATCCACCACCCCCGCCTCCGCCG
>JALVLL010000068.1 GCA_027027485.1 Candidatus Bipolaricaulota bacterium
CTGGAAGACCTTTACATCCATCACGTGGACGAGTTCGGGATGAACATCCAAGACGTGGATGATCTGCAAATCCTCAATTGCCGCATCGAGTACGCGGGTTTCGGCGCGCTGGGAGGCCCGCAGGGCGCGCACGGCGGCTGGCGGAACGTGCTCGTTCGCGGGAGCGTTCTCTCCTGGAGCGGGCACTACTACCGGGGCGGCGACGGCTCCGACCGGCCTTACGAGCGCCCCGACGGCTTAGGCATCGAGCCGTCACAGGGCCCTGTGGTGATAGAGGATACCCGCGCCGAGCACAACTACGGCGACGGGCTGGATTCCAAAGCGGCCAATACCATCATCCGTCGGGCCATCGTGGCGAACAACTCCTGCGACGGAGTGAAACTGTGGAGCGACGGAAGCCGCGTCGAGAACACCCTCATCTACGGGCGCGGCGACGGCGATGCCCAGGAGACACCCTGGGCCGCCATCGTCATCGATCAGGTGGAGCAGTCAGGCGCCCGCTTCGAGCTCATCAACGTGACGGTGGACGACTTCGTGGGGCGGAACTACCTGATGTATGTCCAATATGATGGGCAGCCGGTGCACCTGACCGTGCGCAACACCATCTTCAGCGGGCGGGGGCCGGATTGTCCCATCTACATCGGCGGGGATAGCACCCTGGTGGCGGATCACAACCTCTTTTACCTACCCCAGAGCGATGTGGTGCTCATCCACGGCGATCAGGTTTACACAGCGGCGAACATAAGCGACCTAGGCCCGGGAAACATCTACGGCGATCCCCTCTTCGTGCGCCCGGCCTGGGGCCAGGATGGGGACTATCACCTGCGGGAAGACAGCCCGGCGATAGACGCGGGCAGCTCCGAGGATGCCCCCGCCGTTGACATAGAAAACCTCCCTCGCGATGCACACCCCGACATCGGAGCCTACGAGTACAGGGCGGCCCAGACGGGGGCCGTCTTCCGCGTGACCCGCGAGGGCGACGTATATGCCGCCGGGGCCTACTTCTGCGGGCTCCCCACGGGCTGCTTCAACTCGGGCTCCGGGGCGGATGTCGCCGAATGGGTCCCGGTGAGCGAGCCGGTGGAGCCGGGGGATGTGCTCGAGCTCGATCCCGATCACCCGGGGTTCTACCGCAAGGCCCGTGACCCCTACTCCCGCTTGGTTGCTGGAGTGGTCTCTTCTACTCCAGGTGTCGTCTTGGGGGAGCCAGGCAAGAACAAGGCGCTGCTCGCTTTGTTCGGCATCGTTCCCGTCAAGGCCAGTGCGGAAAATGGGCCGATAAGGCCTGGGGATTTGCTCACCACGGCCTCCATTCCGGGCTATGCGATGCGCTGCGGTGAACCGGGGAGATGTGAGGGTGCGTTCATCGGAAAGGCCCTCGAGCCGCTGGAGGAAGGAGAGGGCATAATTAAGGTGTTGGTAGTGCGTTGAGGGAGATGAGGTGCGCCGATGTCGGGCCGAGGGCGAGCATGCTTTAAGTCTATTCTAATCGCTGTCTTAGCGACAAGGCTGGTGCTGTCACCAGGAACCCAAAGTAAGACTGTTACATCATCGCTATCGCTCACCGGCCTAGCCTCTACCCGGCTTATCCAGCCGGATGACCTGATCTACTTGGGTGCCTTCGCCTTTCCCGCAGGGAACGAGTGGGCCTACAGCGGCCACGCGATGGCCTATTACCCCGAGGGCGATCCGGCGGGGCCGGACGACGGCTATCCCGGCTCTCTCTATGTCGCAGGCCACAGGTGGTATGACCTGGTAGGGGAGATCACCATCCCCGCTCCGGTCATTGCCGATAACTTCGATGATCTACCCAAGGCCTCGGTGCTCCAGCCCCTGACGGACATCACCGAGGGCTGGAAGGACAATTGCACCTACGCCGATGATTGCGTCTACCGGGAGGTGGACGGCCTGGAATACCTCCACAACATCGCCAAGATCGCCTGGAACCTGCGGGATTGGTACAACGTCGCCGGCTACGACCAGGACTCCCTTGGATGGAGCGATCTAGATATGACCAACGCTCAAGGGGTTTGGCACATCGGCGAACGCCCCTCTGAAGACAACGTCTTCCACAACGCCAGGACCTGCAACTACCTCTTCAAGGCTCCCGAGGACTTCGCCGCTCAATACCTCGAGGGGAAGTGGCTCATCGCCGGCAACCATCGGGAGGCCGGGGCCTTCGGTGGCTCCCAGGGGCCGACGCTGTATGCCGTGGCTCCCTGGCAGGATGGCAACCCTCCCGCGCCGGGCCAAAACCTGGATGCCTTGGCGCTGGTGTACTATCCACCCGTCTCGGGGTGCCTTGAAGATCCGAGCAAGTGCTACTTCCCGAACTACCGGGCCAAAGACAGCTGGGAGGGCGGGGTCTGGATAGAGACGGCCGACAAACGGGGCATCTTGATCTTCGGGAGGAAGGGGCTGGGGGAGAACTGCTACGGCACCCCGGAGGAGTGTGGTGGAGACCCTTGCGACCCGTACAAGGGCTGGCATGCCTATCCTTACGAGCCGCTAATCCTCTTCTACGACCCCGAGGAGATAAGGGAGGTCATAGCGGGAACCCGCAAGCCGTGGGAGGTGGTTCCCTACGCCACTTATAGCCCCATCGATGTGGTCTTCGGGGGCGCGTGCGCCATGTTGGGGGCGGCGGCCTACGATCCGGAGCGAGGCCTCATCTACGTGGCCGAAATGGGGGCCGGATCAGGAGGCGAAACAGCGGTCCACGTATGGAGGATCCGTGGGAAACACTCCGATTAATCCGCCGCCGACCCTTTCTCCCCGGGAAAGGGCCAGAGCCCTGACCCTGGTGGGAGCCGATTTTGAAGTTATCCGGAGGACCTGATGAAGTCGTGGTGTGTGACCCCAACAGCACTCCTTTTGGCCCTGAGTCTTACCTTGGGGGCAGCGGGGGAAGGCGATTGGGCTTGGAGGGCCCGGATCGCCACGCCATGGGATTACCCAGAGGGAACCTTCGGGAGCTGGGAGGAGGCGGTGGACCGGGCCGTGGCCGATGGGGCGAACGTGATCCTGGATTGGCACGCGGTGAGCGATTCTTGGAAGGCCCTCTACGATCCCCTCCTTTCCGAGAGCCTGGCGGAGTTAATGCGCCGGGCAGATTTCATTCACACGAACCACCCAGGCGTACGTTACATCGTTTACGTCGCCTCCTTGGAGTACGTGACCCCGGGAGTGGACGGAGACTTAGACGGGGAGGTCGACCCCGGAAAGGAAGGGGAGAGCCTGGCGCTCCAGCATCCGGACTGGCTCCAGGTGGGGATCGACGGGCGAAAGGCCGTATTCTACGGCTCCCAGCCGGGGATGCCCTTCTGGGTCTGCGATACCTGCGAGGACGTCTGGCTCACCCCGGCCAACCCGGAATACCGTGACCTGGTCATAAACCAAGCGAAAAGGATCGCCGCCACCGGGATCGACGGGGTCTGGCTGGACGTGCCGTTTTTGCGGTTCGACTTCGGGGAGGGTTGGCAAGACCAGTGGCCCACGTTCGATCCATGGGCCGTGGCCCGGTTCGAGGCCGAGACCGGCTTCACCGTTCCCCGGCCGCCGGATCCCAAATGGCCCGATTGGGACGATCCCGCCTGGCGGGCGTTTATGCGCTGGCGCTACAGCCTCATCTCCGGGTTCCTGGCCGACTACCGGGACGCGCTGAAGTCCGTGAACCCCGAGGTCGTTTTTATCATCGAGACCTCCGTGGGGCCCGACGTTTCGGCTACACAGCAAGGCTCAAGCACCCTGGATCTCCTCGGGGTGTGCGACGTCACGGCCCACGAGTTCGGCGGTCCCCGCCGGTCCCGGGATACCCACTACTACATGTGGCTTCGCTTCCTGGCGGAGCTCCTCTTCTGGCGGCACACCGACGGGAATCGGCCGACCTGGCTCCTCTCCTATGTCCAGGCGGGGGAGCGCGATACCCGGGAGATGGCCCGCCTCCACGCCGCTTGCGTCCTCACGGCCGGAATGAACTACTACACCTCCGGAAACGAGACCATGTCCGGGATGCCCGATCCCGCCTTCCGCCGCCGGCTCTTCCGCTGGCTCGAAGGCGTGGAGGGACCCTACTGGGACCCGGAATGGAAGCCCTACGCCAACGTGGCCCTGGTCTACTCACAAAACACTTTGGATTTCCTGGACCGGGGAAGCTGGGAGAGCGGGTTCTCCTATCACGATGGCTTCTTGGGCATGGCGATGATGCTCCTCGAGTCCCACATTCCCTTCGAAGTGGTCAGCGAGCGGGAGCTGGATCGACTGTCCGACTACGAGCTCGCCGTCCTCCCCATGTTCGCCGCCATGTCCCCCCGGGCGGCGGGAGCGATCAGGGATTACGTCGCGGGAGGCGGCGCCATCATCGCCACCGGGCCGGTCTCCCTCTACACCGCCGAGGGCGCTCCGCTGGGTGATTTCCAGCTGGCGGACGTCTTCGGGGTGAGTTACGCGGATGTACGGCCCGGTAAGGTCTACGTGAACGGTTACGGCTCCGGGAGGGCCGTCTTCTTCTATAGCTGGGAGCCGGACGAAGTGCTCACCCCGGAGCTCGACTACTTCTGGTCCGCAAAGCCCTGGGAAGGCGGAACCCCGGACCCCGCCGGCGCCGAGGAGGCCCGCGTGAGCTTCCTTGAGGATCTCTTCTCCCGGGCGGGGATCAAGCCGCTCATAAAGACGCTGGCGCCCCGGGGCGTGATCCTGCTTCCCTTTATCGGGAGAGGAAAGTTGGTCCTGCGGGCGTTCAACCTGCATGGAGTTGGGCGCGGCGACGTCCGGCCTGCGCCGATCGGGGTGGAGGTATCGATGAGGCTACCGCCGGGGATGGAGGTGGAGCGGGCCCGGCGCGTCGATTTCCTGGGGTGTAGCAGGAGTCTGGACGTGGCGGAAGCCGCCGGTGTGGCCTCGTTTTCCTTCCGTTTGGATGTCCACACGGTGGCGGAGCTTTTCCTGAGCTTCAAAGGGAGGTGAAGGGATGAAGCGGAGTCTGTGCGTGGTAGTTGCTCTCATGGTCGCGGGATTTGCCGGGATGGCCACGGCGTCCGGTGGGACGGAAACCTGGGAGATCGTCCAACAGTTGGAAGTCCCCGCCAAGGATTTACAAGGGATGCCCCACTCGCTTTCCCCCGATGGAGAGCTTCTCCTTACAGCGAGCAATGAGTCGGGGATCTGTCTCTACCGGGCGGAGGACCTCTCCCCGTTGGGCTGCTTCAAGCCCGAGGTCAAGACCGACCGGCCTTTGTGGCTGCGGATACCCACCATCACCTGGGCGCCGGACGGAAGTTACGTGGTATTCACCACGGC